>CAZSBW010000066.1:0-10945 GCA_964604815.1 uncultured Salinivenus sp.
GGGCGGGTACCCATCAGAGAACCATCGTCGGTTGGATTGGGAAACCGGGTGTACGCGGTCGAGATTTCGCGATAATTCGAAGTCACATTCTGTAGAGCCTGCATTGCTATTGTATACTGTAGACCGTACGGAGTCAACTTAAAGGCGACTCGGTAGGCACGGACTCTCACGGTATCGGCGGATCGTCCAGTGCTCGTTTTTAATAAGTTCCGATCTTCGGTATGGCGGATCGCGACCGGCGCGGCATGTTGATCAAGAACAATGGTGACGAGACGGTGCAGGTCTCGATGGCGTCTCGGACGTTGGAGATGGGACCGGGTGAAGAGAAATTTTTGACGCCGGAAGAGGTGCGCGACCCTGCGCTCCGTGAGGCCCTGCAAGAGCGAAACATCTCGATCGTGCGCCCGGCCACGGAGGCGGAGGACGAGGTCGTGCGGGAGCGCATCGAGTCCGACGACTGATCCGGTCCCGGGCGGTTCCTTTCCGTCCCGACGCTGCGAACCGACGCTCTGGATTGTTATGAACGTACTCGCCCTGGAGCCCTGGTATGGTGGCTCTCACCAGCACTTCCTAGACGGGCTCGTCGCGCACAGCACCCACGAGATTCGGCCCATCACGATGCCGGGGCGCTTCTGGCGGTGGCGAATGGAGGGGGGCGGGGTGACCCTTGCGAAGAAGGTACGGTCGGCGGTCGAGGAGGGGTTTCGGCCGGATCTAGTGTTTGCGACCGACATGGTGAACGTTCCCGCCGTGCTATCCTTGACACGCTCGGCACTGCAGGACGTGCCGGTCGTCCTCTATTTCCACGAGAATCAGCTCACCTATCCGCTGCCCCCGGACCGCGACCGCGAGCGGGCCTACGCCATCACGAATTACCTATCGGCCCTCGCGGCGGATCGGGTCGTCTTCAACTCGCAATTTCACTTCGACGAGTTCGTCGACGCGCTGCCCCAACTCCTACGGGACTTTCCCGACTTCACGAACATGCACACCGTTCGCGACCTGCGGGAGAAGAGTACAGTGCTGCACTTGGGCATGGACCTCGCCGCGCACGACAAATACGAAGGGACCCGCACCACGCGCTCGCTCCACTCGACGACCCCGCCCGTGGTCCTCTGGAATCAGCGATGGGAGTACGACAAAAACCCGTCGGCCTTCTTCCGCGTCATGAACCGGCTCGACGACGCAGACGTGCCGTTTCGGCTTATTCTGGCGGGCAGGCACTTTCACGAGCAGCCTGAGGAGTTTGAACAGGCCTTCGAGCGCTACGCAGAGCGCATCCTGCACTACGGCTACGCGGAAGACTTCGCCGAGTACAGCCGGCTCCTCCACCGGGCCGACGTGGTAGTGTCCACCGCACGACACGAGTTCTTCGGCGTGGCCGTTCAGGAAGCCATCTACTGCGGATGTCATCCCGTGCTTCCCGACCGGCTCAGCTACCCGGAGCTCATTCCGGAGACCCACCACGAGCCGCTGCTCCATGCCCCAATCCTGTATGGGGACGACGACGAGCTCTTTAACGTGCTGCGTGGCATTCTGGAGGGGGCCGAACGTCCGCTGCCGCCCGACACGCTCCGCAAGATGCCGGCGCCGCTGGACTGGCAGACACACGTCGACCAGTACGACGAACTGATGGAGGACGTCGCTGAGTCTCATGCTGTTTCTGCATGAGGCGAACGGCGTCGATCTGTAGACCTCGTCGGTGCTAAGGAATTATCTCGTAAGGCACAAACGTGTGAGTTCTCCCATGCGCTGGATGCCCTCCAGCGTGAGAGGATTGCTGATTTCGAGCAATTCTGGGGTTCGGTTCAGCATCCTCCGACTGTTTTGAGATAATTCCCAAGGTCGAATGGTCTCCAGTCCTGAGGGGCCCGGCGAGAGCGGCAAGGCCGCCCCAATCCATTTCGCGCGTCCTACGCTGGATACCTGCCGGAAATGTATTGTTGGAGCTCATCGACGCGGGAGCGCGCCTTGCGAGATACCTGCTTGACGCAGTCTCCAATCGAGATGATACCAGCGAGCTCTCCGTCCTCGAGCACAGGTAGGTGCCGGCACTTGTTCTCCGTCATAAGTGCCATGCACTCGTCGGCAGTGTAACTTGGGTCGACCCACACCACGTCTGAGGTCATTACCTCTTCGATGCGGGTCGTTTTGGAGCTGCGACCTTCGAGGACAATTTGTCGGAGGTAGTCGCGCTCGGTGAAAATGCCCTCGATTTCGCCGTTCTTCGTGATCAGGATCGATCCGACATTGTGATCGACCATGCGAGCGATGGCATCAAAGACGGTCGAGGACGGATCGATTGTTAGGACCCCGGTTCCCTTTTTCTGCAAGATCTCCTGTACAGTGACCTCCATGGCGGGCCTCCGTAGAGTCCGTGCGGGAATAGTGAAAGGTGTTCAATAATCTTTCACTATAAACCGGGACCTTCTCGGGATGTTCATCAAGTGCGTTTCCGCGGTCGGCCTGGATGCCCACTGGGGAACGGTCGCGGTACGCGAGTCAGGACAGGGCTTTTGCTATTTCGACGAAGCAAAAAAAGCGTGCACCTCCCCGGAAGGCAAGGTGCACGCTCGGTTGGAGAGAGACAGAAGCTTCTCCGACGTCGCCAGGACGGTGTGGGGAGAACCGACGCTAGGCAATGGTAATGTCGTCGTCGAGGTACACGTCCTGGATGGCGTTCAGAATCTCGACACCGTCCTCCATCGGCTTCTGGAAGGACTTGCGGCCCGTGATGAGGCCCGTGCCGCCGGCCCGCTTGTTGATTACGGCCGTGCGCACGACCTGCTCCAGGTCGTTGTCGCCGCTGGCGCCGCCGGAGTTGATGAGCCCACAGCGGCCCATGTAGTTGTTCGCGACCTGGTAGCGGGTCAGGTCGATCGGGTGATCCGTCGTCAGGTTCTCGTAGATGCCCGACGGGTCCTTGGCGTAGCCGCTGTCTTTCTGCTCGCGCATGGCCTTGTAGCCGCCGTTCACGGTCGGCTGCTTGGCCTTAATGATGTCGGCCTCGATGGTAGCGCCGAGGTGATTGGCCTGGCCGGTGAGGTCGGCCGACGCCTCGTAGTTGGTGCCGTTGAGGACGAACTCCTTGTTGCGCACGTAGCACCAGAGGACGGTGGCCATGCCCAGGTCGTGCGCCTTCGAAAAGACCTTGGAGATCTCCTGGAGCTGGCGATTCGACTCTTCGGAGCCCCAGTAGACGGTTGCCCCTACGGCGAGGCAGCCCATCTCGTGGGCGTCTTCCACCCGGGCGTACGGCACTTGGTCGTACCGGTTCGGGTAGGAGAGCAGCTCGCTGTGGTTGATCTTCAGGATGAAGGGAATCTTGTGGGCGTACTTACGGGCCACTGAGCCGAGCACGCCGTAGGTGGACGCGACGGCATTGCAGCCGCCCTCGATGGCCAGCTTCACGATGTTCTCCGGGTCAAAGTAGATCGGATTCGGGGCAAAGCTGGTGCCGGCGCTGTGCTCGATGCCCTGGTCGACGGGCAAGATGGAAAGGTAGCCCGTGCCGCCGAGACGGCCGTTACTGAAGATTTCCTGCATCGAGCGCAGGACGCGCGGATTGCGGTCGGAGTCCCGCCACACACGGTCCACGAAGTCGGGACCGGGGAGGTGGAGGTTCTCCTTCGGAATCGTGTCACACTCGTGATGGAGAAGGTCGTCGGCTTCGTCGCCGAGCAGTTCGGCGGTTCGAGTGAGGGTTGCTTGTGCCATGGAATCTTTGATTGGTTGTGCAACAGAAACGGGAGGACGGCGACTCTTTGTCCCGGAAGGAAGCGGGACACGGGTAGAGCGATCCTAAGTAGACACGCAAAAGAACCTTAACAACGAGTCATTCCGAGCGCAGCGCTGGGACTGAAAGGACCGAGTGCTCTTGGAGTGCGAAGCAGGCAATCTCAGATTGCCAGAGTCGAGGAATCCCTTCGAAAATCAGCAGAAGCGACCTTCAGACCGGTATATTCCCAAATCGGCGTTTTCGCTGGACCCAGGGAGATTCTTCGGCTCTCTCCTCCCTGCCAATCTCAGATTGGCTTGGTCGTGGCCATCTAGATGGCCTCGGTCGCTCAGAATATGTCCTCGAACCCTTTCGGGATGACTCTCGAATAACGTATTTCTGCGTGTCCACTTAGGAGATTAATACAGGGTACGAAATCGTTAGGATTCCGTCCACGATTTTCCCGTCGGGCTTCGTTTCTTCGTCGCGAAATTATCGAAAAGAAAGGGAAGCGCTTCCGGACGAGTTCGAAGACGAAGAACGGTTCGGGAAGAATGGGTCGTATTGACAGCCTGTGCGACTGCCCTACGCCACTTTGGTCGCAGAACGTCCGAGATCGTTTGGTCAGACCCCTGCTCGTACGGATCCGGAAGTCGTTTCCATGGATTGTTCTGCTTCCATTTCCTCACCGACGACGAAGGACAGCCGTGCGACGGACGTACGCGACGATGCTCGATCGTCGATAGCCGGCATCCGGCGAGCCGAGCAGGCAAGTCCATGACGATTGCAGAGGACGACAGTTCGGGGCACAGAAGGAAACACCGGCCTGTGAACGCTGGTTCGATTGATCGTAGCGATTCCTTCCAACCGGGCGTGGTCTATGGCCTCGATTGATTCACTTCCCCTCTTTCCGCTCGATCTCGTTTTGTACCCCGGCGAACGTCTTCCCCTTCACATCTTTGAAGAGCGATACAAAGACCTCACTCGCTATTGTCTCGATCACGACGTGCCCTTTGGGATTGTTCGAAGCGACGATGGGAGTCTGGCCGACGTAGGAACGACGGCCCGCATCGAGCAGGTGGTGAATCGGTACGAGGACGGACGCCTTGACATTGCCGTTCGGGGAAAGGAGCGGTTTCGGATTCTGGCCGTCCACGACGAGAAGAGCTATTACACCGCCGACGTCTCGCTTGTGGAGGATGTGGCCGAACCGGTTGATCTCGACCTTAAGGAGCGCGTGATTACACAGCACATGAGGCTGTTGGAACTGGCGGGCCGCACCGTTCGCCCCGACCTCTACGAGGATGTCGAGCATCTGTCTTACGTGCTGGCGCAGAATGCAGCCCTCGACGAGGAGCAGAAACAGGAATTGCTTCAACGAACGAGTGAGAATGAGCGTATTCGATACCTCATCGATCATTTCGAGTCGCTCATTCCGCAGGTCGAACAGGAAGAGGAGGTAAACCGCCGGATTCGTTCAAACGGTCACTTTAAAGATTTTCCGCCTGAGGAAGTGTGACTCGGCGGCGTGCGGTAACTGTTTCTCGCTTGAAAATTTTCGTTCATCATGTCGCAGATTGGTCCGTACTCGCTCTCCGCTATCGAGACCGGACGATTTGGGCTCGATGGGGGAGCGATGTTTGGCATTGTGCCCAAGCCGCTTTGGTCGAAGCGCATCGAACCGGATGCGGAAAATCGCATTCCCCTTCACATGCGCTGTCTCTTGATTGAGGGGCCTGATCGACTCATTATTGTGGACGCCGGCGTTGGGGACCTGTTTTCGGGGACCAAGTACGAAGCCATCTACGCCGTTGACCACGAGTACGCCACCCTTGACGCGTCGCTTGCCAGACAGGGATTTTCGCGGGCCGACGTCACGGATGTGGTTCTCACTCACCTCCACTTCGACCATTGTGGCGGAGGGACCCGACAGGAAGGAGGCGAGCGGGTCGTCACGTTTCCGAACGCGACCTACCACGTTCAACGGGAGCATTGGAATTGGGCAACCGATCCGAATCCGAAAGAAAAGGAGTCGTTTTTGCAGCGGGCATTTGCGCCCATCGAGGCGGCTGGTCAACTTCATCTCGTTGAGGGGGCAGGCACCCTGTTTCCCGGCATCACCGTGGATCTCGTCCGCGGCCACACGGAGGCCCAGCAAATCGTTACGGTTGCCGACGAGGAGACCACGTTGGTGTACGTGGCCGATCTGCTTCCAACTTCGCATCATCTACAGCCCGCCTGGACCATGGCGTATGACGTTCGTCCCCTTCAGACGATTGAGGAGAAGGCAGGCTTTTTGCAAGAAGCTGTAGAAAAGGAGTGGGATTTGTTTTTCGAACATGACCCAGATGTCGTAGTCGGGAGTCTCGATCAGACAAATTCCGGCACAAAGGTCGTTCATGCCCGATCAGTCGACGATCTTTAAAGAAACGGATTTGCGAACAGAAAATCCTCGCGCTAGCTCTGTGGGCCAGTTTCCGTACGATTTATGAGCGATTCCGAATCCTTCGATTCATTGGATGACGCGCACGAAGCCGTTTCGTCCGTGTATCATGATTTGAACAATCCGCTTTCCATCATTTCCGGGAACGCGCAGTTTCTTCTCGAGATTTGTCGGGAGGAAGACCTAGACGAGCAGTTTGCGTCGTCTGCTCAAGACATCAAAGAAGCGGCGCAGCGAATGGCGGATTCATTAGATCGACTTACGCAGTTGAAGGAGGAACTCAAAGAGAAGTCGCAGTAGAACGAATCCTGACCGCTTTTTGGACAGCAACGGAAAATAAGCCAGTAAGCCGGAAACGTTTAGGGATGAGGTTCCATTCTAACGCAGAGTACCTGATTGTTCTCAGGCCCTGCGGTTCGTTCCGGATTTCGTCTGCCATTTCCCCAAGCCCAGACTGATCGTACTGAGGAACCTGCTACAAGAACCTTCTGACAAGGTGACCCGAGAGACTCGTGACGGCCGTGTCCAGCCTCATCGCTGGAGAGGAATAGTGCTTGTCAGAATGGTCTCGTTCGCTCGTTTCCTAGTATGACTGTGTTATCGACCATGACGTACGATTTCCGGACCCGTTTCCTGCAGTATTTTGCCTCGCTTGTGGGGGCCTTTGTTCTCGGCCTCGGCCTGGCCTTTCCCGCGAACGCCCAGCTCGGAGAGTCGACGGCTCTTTTTCTTCGCATTGAGCCGGACAGCCGATCGGCAGGAATGGGAAATGCAGGCGTTGCCGTGGCGGATAATGCAAATGCCATATTCTGGAACCCCGCCGGCTTGGCCTTTCAGCGGAATACGCAAGTGGGAATCACCCATGCCAACTGGCTTCCGGAGTTTGACGCCGGCTTGTTTTACGAATATCTGGTCGGTACGTATCACGTTGATGGGGTTGGTACTTTCGGGGGAAGCGTGACGTACATGAATCTTGGGGAGATTGAGAGGCGCGATCCAGACGGCAACAGTTTGGGAACGTTTAGCTCTTACGAACTCGCTGTGGGGGTCTCGTACGGGTATCAGGTGTCGGAACGGCTTGGGTTGGGGACGTCCCTTCGCGCTATCTACTCGAAGCTCTCCGAGTCCACCGACGAGATTGACAGCGGGACCGCCTCATCTGTAGCCGGAGATTTGTCGGTTTTGTACCGGACCGCTCCGTTCTCTCTGGGGGGATCGAAAACCACTCTTTCGACTGGGGTGAACCTCGCCAACATGGGAGGGCGAATGAAGTACGACGAGATCAAGCAGCCCCTGCCCATGAATCTTCGCCTTGGGTACGCTCTCACGATTGACTTTGACGAGTATAACTCTCTAACTTTTGCCAATGACTTCAACAAAGAACTCGTCAACGTCGAAGAACAGGTTGCCGGGGGAGACACCTCGTACGTTGCGGATCCCTTCTACGAAGCCCTCTTCAGTTCTTGGGGAGCAGCCCGCGGTGAGCAGAACCCGTCTGGGGACGTCACAGAACTGAGCGTCGTTGAGCAATTTACGGTTGGAGCCGGGTTTGAGTACTGGTACAGCGACCTTTTCGCTCTCCGCACAGGATACTTCTACGAGGATCCCGACAACGGGAATCGAGAGTTCTTGAATTTTGGGGCAGGCCTCCGATACAATATTGTTGGTGTCGATATCTCATACATTTACACGCTGGAGGAGAATAATCCGCTTGCCAACACGCTTCGATTCTCCCTCCTGTTTGAATTTCAGTAGTGTAGTAATTGAATGCCTCCCGGGGTTGCTCTTAGAAACTTGTCAATCGCTCACACAACGCTCTTTTCAACAGCAGCACTTCCGGTCGGCACTTGATTTTCAAGTGAAGGGGTGCAGTTCCCAAATTCATTGGGAAAACGAAACTTGCTCTTATGATCCATCTTACTTTCTCTTGGTGACTACATGTCACTCATTATGTCTAATGCACTGGATATGCTGGTTGCATTCTTTTCACGTTGTCAGGTGAAGCACCTGAGCGTGATATTCACCATGTTAGCATTTCTCTTTGTGGTCGTGGGATCAGTTTCTGCACAATCCCATCAGAAATCGAATCCTAGCCACTTGCGAGATGGCCCGGAATCCCCTCAAGAGGTATCACCACCGGCCTCCCCCTCGAATTTGCCGGATTGGGCGGAGTCTTCCCAGTCGGGTGACGGATACAGTACTTCGGGTCGTTTGGGGTCTGGTGTTCAGAAGAATGCTGCACCATCGAATCTGTCCGCCGCGCCCCCAAAATCACAACAACAAAAACAACAAGAGCTTCCCGTTGATGGTGGCCTCGCTCTTCTCGCCGCTGCTGGGGCTGGGTACGCTGTTCGTAAGTTGAAGGAGGACGAAGAGGGAGACGGTGGTCTGCCTGCTTGATCTCTTGAATCTCCATTCTAGTCGTCAGAGAAAAAAGGGGCGTCGCAGCGCCCCTTTCTCTATGGCTCATCTGTCTTCTTGCAGATCAGCCCGAGATTGGGATCCATCGCAGAAGCGGTCGCTTTTGAATCGGGAGTGGATACTTCGCTGACCGAGTCATAGTTTGACATTCGGTTTGGGAAGCGGCTTTCCCGAAAGAGCAATCCATCGTTTCCTTCTTTCTCAGAGTCGCATTCATGATGAGTGCGCAGTCTAACTCCTCTGAAGATGAAGACCTGCGCCGGCAGATTCTTGACACCGCCCGCCACCTTCTCGTGCGGGAGGGCTATCAAAATCTTTCGATGCGTAAGATCGCCGATGCCATTGGATACAGTGCAACCAGCATCTACTTGTATTTTGACGGGAAGGATGCGTTGCTTCACACGCTCATCCACGAAGGCATGATGCAACTGCACCAGAAATTGGACGAGACTGCGACTCGGCATAACGACGATCCCGTGGGGCGTCTTCGCGCGCTCTGTCGTTGTTTCATCGATTTTGGGTTAGAGAATCCGGAATACTACGAAATCATGTTTCAATTGCGGCCTGAGCGAATGAAACGATATCCGCCGACGAAATACAGAAAAGCGCGAAGCAACCTCGAATTTTTTGGTCGTGCGTTGGAAGAAGGGGAGGAGAAAGGCATCTTTGGGATTGAGGATGCAAAAGTAACGGCAAGTACCATCTGGGCGTCGTTGCACGGCACAGTGTCGCTCTTGCTGGCCGAGCGCGTCGACGTGAGCATCGAGCGGGAGGCGTTCATTGAGACGGCGATCCGGCAGGCCATCCAGGGATGCCAGCGTCCGCTCGTGTCGTCCTGAGGCGCCGGGCTCTTTGTTTTCTTTCTGCTTAAGTAGATCCGCAAAAGTACGTTAGCGCTACGCATCCGAAAAACCCTTCATGAGCACGTCATCCTGAACTTGATTCAGGATCTCACTGATGGTCAGCGCTGCTCAGGGCAGAAAGATCCCGCATCGAAGTGCGGGATGACCGCTGAGTTTTTCGGATGCTTGTTTAAAGTATTTCCTCTGTCCTGCTTAACACCGTTTACCGATCAACCAACGGCCCATGCCTGGACCGATCCACACTGCCCCCCCCGACGCCGGCTCTGCGGTGTTGGGCAAGACCCTTCCGGAACTGCTGTACGACGCCTGCGAGAAGTACGAAAATCCGCGCGCGCTGAATCAACCGACCGGCGAGGGGTGGGAACCGCTGTCGCTCGATCAGTTTCGGGTCCAGTCGGAAGAGACGGCGTTAGGCCTCCTCGACCTCGGGCTGGAACGAGGAGAGAAGGTGGCGATGCTCCTCGAAAGCGACGTGCCGTTTTGCGTCGTCGACATGGGGTGCCTCCTGGCCGGCCTCATCGACGTGCCGCTCTACCTGTCGAGTTCGGCGGAGCAGATGACGTACGTGGCGGAGCACGCCGAGGCGAACGCCCTGGCCGTGGCCAATCCGAAGCGCTTACACCAGGCCGCCGAGATTCTGCCCGACCTCCCGAACATCGAGACGGTCATCCTCTGCGATCCGGACCCCGATGCCGATCTGCCAGAGTTGTCGGAGCGGATCGATCTCGTTACGTTGGAGGAGGTGCGGGCCCGGGGCCGCGATGCTGCCGACGATCAGTCGGCCGCTATCCAGGACCTCCGCAGCCAGATTGACGCCGACGACCTTGCGACGATCATCTACACGAGTGGCACCACCGGGCGGCCCAAGGGCGTGATGCTGTCCCACGAGAACATCTCCTCCAATGCAATGACGTCGGTGGAAGGGCTCGACGGTTTCGAAACCGGACCGGACGGAGAGGTGATTCTGTCCTTCTTGCCCCTGACACACGTCTTCGCCCGCATGTTGCAGTACGCGTACCTGGCGCGGGGCGTGAGCATCTACTTTACCCATCCCGACGATCTGGTCGACGCGCTCCCGAAGGTGCAGCCCACGGCTTTCGCGTCGGTGCCCCGCGTGCTCGAGAAGGTCTACGCGGGTATTCGGAAGAAAATTATGGGCATGGAGGGGCTGCGGCGCTCCATCGGCGAATGGGCCCTGAGCGTGGCGCAGGAGTACCGAATGGACGAGGACCCCTCTGTCTTCTCCGAAATGAAGCGCGCCGTGGCCGATCGGCTCGTCTTTCAGGAATGGCGCGACGCGTTCGGGGGACGAGTGAAGTGGATCGTGGTGGGGGGCGCTGCGCTCCAGCCCGACCTCGCCAACACCCTGGAGGCGGCGGGGATCACGGCCCTGCAGGGCTATGGGCTTACCGAAACGAGCCCCGTCATCTCCTACACCCGTCCCGACCGCAACAAGCCGGGCACGGTGGGCGAGCCCGTCCCGGGCGTGGAGGTGCGCAT
>CAZSBW010000067.1:0-10738 GCA_964604815.1 uncultured Salinivenus sp.
GGTCGTTCTTGTAGTCGGTGCCGAAGACCGTGTCGTGGCCGGAGAGGGCGCGGTTGAAGTCCGTCTTGGAAGCCTCGTCGGCAAAGTGGATGCCCGCGCTGCGGTCGTAAAAGACGATGACGTCCCGCGCGGCGAAGAGGTCGTCGGTTAGGAAGGTACGGAGCGGCGGGTAGATTCGACTGCCCTCGCGGCCCTCCGTCGGCACCACGTCGCGGATGTCGCCGTGGACGATGAAGGCGGCGATCGTTTTGGTGAAGTACTTCCGCGCCAACTCTTGCGCCCAGGGTGGGTAGTGGGCCGTGTAGGGTTCGAGGGAGGGGGGCATCGGCACGTCTGTGCCGGTGTCGTCGGGGGGCGCCGCAGCGTCGGACGACGTTCCGTCGGCGATGGGCGGGTCGTCGGAGGGCTCAGCGTCGGACATGGGGCAGATTGGGAGCGTTCAAGTTGGCGACGGTGGATGGAATGGGAGAGCGGAGCTTTGGGATTCGTGTCCTCCCAGGGGGCCGGTATTGAAGGGCTGGGGGCGGTGCGGAGCAGACCGCTTCCGGCGCGTCCGTTCGGCAGCCGGAAGGGCAGTGCCCCTGATACTGGATTCCGAGAGGGCAACTCGGTTGCACCGGGGAGTCAGGGTCCCCATCTTCAGGTTTAGGTTCCTCATCCCAGCGCCACGTCGAGCACCATCATGACCGTGAAGCCGCCCATCGCGCCCATCGTGGCGAGGTCGGTGTTCCCGTGGCGCTGCGATTCGGGGATGAGTTCCTCAACGACCACGTAGATCATGGCCCCGGCGGCGAAGGCGAGGGCGTAGGGCAGGAGGGGGCGTACGGCCAACACGGCGCCCGCCCCCATTACGGCGGAGATCGGCTCGACGACGCCGGAGAGCTGTCCGTACCAGAAGCTGCGACCGGCCGACAGGCCTTCGCCCCGGAGCGGCATGGAGACGGCAATGCCTTCGGGAAAGTTCTGGAGGCCGATGCCGATGGCGAGGGCCACGGCGGCGGCCAACGTGGCGCCCGTTGCCACTTCCAACTGAAGCGCCGCTGCACCGAACGTTACCCCCACGGCGAGGCCCTCCGGGATGTTGTGCAGCGTGATGGCCAGCACCAGAAGGGTGGCCCGGTGCCAAGACGTTTCGAGGCCTTCTGCCTCGGCCCGGCGAGCCCCCGGATGGAGGTGGGGCAGGACCGCATCGGCGATCCGAAGAAAAATGCCGCCCAGCAAGAAGCCGATGGCTGCGGGAACCCAACCCGCAAGGTCTTGAGCTTCGGCCATGTCGATGGCGGGCACGAGCAGGGACCAGAAGCTCGCGGCGATCATCACCCCGGCCGCAAACCCCATCATCGCGTCCAGAAGCTGCCGGTTAACGGTGCGGGTGACGAAGGCCACGGACGCCCCAAGGGCGGTGACGAACCACGTAAAGCAGCCCGCGAGCAGGGATTGGAGCAAAGGGGAAAGGTCCTGGAACCACGTCGCAACGGTGGAGGCCATGGTGACGCAAGTAGTATTTGTTCAAGGTACGAACGGGGCCGCGACGGCGACCCCGATGGACGTGCGGAGCGCAAGCAGGAGGGTCATCGTGGAGACGGGGCGCGGGTTTTCGTTGACTGGCGTCTTGGCCGGTCCGGACTGTCGAGGACAGGGAGCAGGGCTCAGGGGAAAGCAGGGCGATTTCGGCTGTTCGATCCGGGTGCAGGCACGGAAGTTCTTTCTGCGCGGCAGAGCAGGTCTCAGATCTCCGCGACCGTGTATAACCGTGAACGAATCCCAACTTTACGGGTACGTGGATGGATTTCAACAACGATGCCGGCTGAAGGGGCACACGGTCCCGAACTGGTCGCGAACACGGTTTACGAATCCGTGCACGAATCAGTAAAAAGACGTGCTTGCGGATCGGTACCGTCGGTTGTTGTGTTCTTCGGTCACCAGGATTGAGCTGTCCTCGCCTCCCCGCGTGCCTGCCCCATCGCCCGAACTTGCTTTGCGGTGCTGGTCGAACGGTCGCGACCGAGCCTCTATCCTCGAAGAACGCTCCAAGATGCGATTGCCTCAGGCCCACCTCCATCCATGAAACCACGAGCGTCGAGTACCGTCTTCTTTAGGTAGGATTTCGTCCCTTTTCGAAGAGCGGCCCGGGTGGAGTCTCAGATCATTTTGATTGCCGCGATTCTTCTTAGACTCTGTTTTGTCTGCGATGAATTCCTCATCTCCCGAGTCCAGCCGAGAAACCGAGATAACGCTATACAACCCGTCGTCTGAGGAGGCGGAGGACCTGGACCGCGCATCGCTGGGTCAGAATGTGCTCGACATTGAGATTGATCGAGAACTGGCCGAGCGTCTGCTGGAGGTCTCTAAGCATTTGGGACTTAATCCCACCATCGTTGCCTCCCGGGCCATCGATCTCGTGTGTGAGGAAATTGGAACCCCCGACGAGCATACGCTGCAGGACGAGGACCAGCATGGGACTGCAAAGCTCATTCAACGTTTCCAGGCCCGCGTCGATCTGCTACAGGCATTGGAAGACGAAACGAAAGACGGCCCCGACACCAGCGGTCCTGGGGCGGGACAGGACGAATCTGCCGCTTCTGTTGTCGAGTCGGAGACCGAGACGACCGATGGGGAAGGCAAAAAGCTCTGGGAAGTGGATGAGGCCTCCGTCCACACAGGCCAGAGGTCGGAGGGAGAGGGCGCGGCGGGGCGTGGAGGACAGAAGAAGGGCTCGCGCGAGAGGTTGCGGGCTGATTTGGAGGAGCAAGACTCCCCGCCGACCCTAGAATTCACGGTCAGCGAAGCGGCGATGAGTCACGGAACCCTCGATCAGACGGAGCCCGACGAAGGCGAGGGGGCCGAGGGCGACGACGAGAGACCGAAGGACTGGGACGCCGTTGAATCGATTATCGAAGCGGGTGAGCAAGCCAGGGAATGAGTTCTGGTTGCACAGTTGCTCCCCAAGGAAATGAAGACCGGGGACGGCCCGGTATTCAGGACTCGATCATCTCCACATTCGCGAACTCAAATCGTGCGCCGCCCTCCGTGCCCGCCGTCGCGCGCACGGCCCAGTCGTGTGCTTCGGCAATTTGTTGCACAATGTTCAGGCCCAGTCCCGAGCCGTCTTCTGCGGACGAATATCCCGGCTTGAAGATCGATTCGCGCTCCTCCGTCGGAATGCCGGGGCCATCGTCTTCGACGTAGAAGGCATCGTCGCCGGCCCGTCCAACCCGGAGGGTGACGTGATCGCCGCCGTGTTCGACGGCGTTCCGAAACAAATTCTCAAAGATGTGCTGTAGCTGGTCGGAGTCGCCGCGAAGCATGAACGGGTCTTCGACGCTCAAGGAAGCCTCCTGGGTGTCGACCATTTCCCAGCATTGCTCCGCCAGATTGTCGATTTCGATCGGTTCTTTTTCGGGAGCCGTTTCGTCTCGTCGGGCGAGGGCGAGCGTGTCTCGGGTGATGGCTTCCATCCGATCGAGGGCTTTTTCCACCTTCCGGAGATGCAATCGTCCGGGCGCGTCGTCGTCCAGCTTTTCCTGGGTGAGTACCGTATGGCCCTGCGCCACGTTGAGCGGATTGCGGAGGTCGTGGGAGAGCACACTCGCAAACTCATCGAGCCATTCGTTTTGGCGCTCGAGTTGTTTTTGCGTTTGATCCTGTTCGAGTTCGTAGCTCGTCCAGAGGGTCATCAGCTCCACGACGGAGCGCTCTCGCTCCGTGAAGGGACGCTCGCGGGGCTCGGCGTCGGCGAAGCAGAACGTTCCGTAGAGGTCGCCCTCCACAATAACCTTTGCTCCGATGTAGGCCCCAAGCTCGTGCTGTTCGTAGGCTGGATCGCCCTCCCAGCCCTCTTTGGGGGCATTTTGCACGGCCAAAAGGCTGTCCCGCTGGATGGTCTTTCGACAGTAGGCCTCTGAGAGCGGACAACGGATTCCGCTCTGGATCGTGGGGTGATTCCCGGATTCCTGTATGATTTCCTGTACGTCCCCCGAAATGCGAGTCAGGAAGCCGTACGAGAGGTCCAGATACTCCCGACCGAGCAGAAGGAGCTGATCAAGCTTCTGGTCGAGGGAGGCGTCCCGGTCGGCGGTAATTCGGTACATGGACCGCAGGCTCGTTTCTTCTCCTTTTCGGTCCGTGACGTCGTTAAAGTAGAGCGTCACGCCCGTCTCGTCGGGATGGACGTGAACCTCGAACCAGCGCTCCAGGTTCGAATGGTAGGTATCAAGAACGCGCCGCTGCCGGGCCGACAGTGCCTCCTCGACCTGTTGCTCGGCAATCATTTCCACCAGTTCGGGGGCGTCCTTCCACGCGTACTTGCCCAGCAGGTCGTTGGAGGAAGTACCGAGAATGAGCTCGGCCCGCTGGTTTACGTACGTGTACCGGAGATTGCTGTCGAGCGCGACGATCCCGTCGGTGATCCGGTCGAGAACCTGTTCCGGGCCGACACGCGGAGCGCCTGGACTACCGTCAGTCATGATGGGAACCTGTTTGCTTGGTGGGGGCTCGAGGCGCTTTGGGTCGTCCCTGCTCCCATAAAACTCTTTCGGGGCAACATCTTAATCAAGAGCTGTCGTAGAAGTTGCGGTCTTCGCTTCTGAACGGTCGCCGTCAGCGCCGGGCGAAAGGAAAGGAACGCAGGTGCGGGGGGGCGTTCCAGACAGTAGAAAGAGCCGGTGACCGTGATGATGAGGTACTCGATGAAGTCGGGTCTTGAGACACAACGAGGCGTGGATGAGGTCGGCCCTCGAAGGGGGCCTTCCAGGCTAATTTGCGTCGAAGGAGGTGAAAGCGCTTGCGGACCAGGCCTGTTCTCCGTTTTTTTAAGGGCCTGATGTCTCCCGTTGTTCGGGACAATGGACGTGCGGACCTGTGATCTGCCCATCGTCGACCTGTTTTTTCATCTCAACTGTGCCGACCGATCATGCTTTTCCGCCAGATCACCGACGAGAAACTTTCGCAGTACGCCTACCTCATCGGCTGTCAGCGCACCGGGGAGGCGCTTCTGGTGGATCCGGAGCGCGACATTGACCGGTACGTGCGGATCGCCGAGGAGGAGGGTGTCGAGATTGTCGCCGTCACCGAGACGCACATCCACGCCGACTTTTTGTCCGGCGCCCGCGAGTGTGCCGAACGCTTCGACACGACCCTCTACCTCTCGGACGAGGGCGACGACGCGTGGCGATACGAATGGCCCCGACACCCGAAAGAGACCGGGGGAGAGTACGACGTGAGGTGGCTCCACGACGGCGATTCGTTTTCGATCGGCAACGTCGAGATCACGGTGCTTCACACGCCGGGCCACACGCCGGAGCACCTGTCCTTCCTGGTGCACGACCGGGGCGGCGGGGCGAATGAGTCCATGGGGGTCGTGACTGGGGATTTTGTGTTTGTCGGATCGCTCGGCCGACCCGACCTGCTAGAGTCGGCCGCAGACGTGGAGGGGGCCATGGAGCCCGCCGCCCGCACCCTGCACCAGTCGGTGCAGCGCTTCCTCGATCTGCCGGATCACCTGCAGGTGTGGCCCGGGCACGGCGCAGGATCGGCCTGCGGAAAGGCCCTGGGGGCGGTGCCGCAGTCCACGGTGGGCTACGAGAAAAAGTTTAATGCCATGGTCGACGCCGCACGACAGGGCGAGGATCCGTTCGTGGACGCCATTCTCGACGGCCAGCCCGAGCCGCAGATGTACTTCTCCCGTATGAAGCGGGACAACAAGGCAGGCCCGCCGGTGCTGGAGGCGCTTCCTTCTCCACAGAAGCTCACGGTAAGCGAGCTGGCCGACGCGGCCACTGACGAGGAGGCCCTCGTGATTGATACGCGGCTGGACCGCTCGGCCTTCATGGCCCATCACATCCCCGGGGCGCTCTACGCGCCGATGAACGAGACCTTTAACACGGTGGTCGGGTCGCTGGTTGAGGACGAGACCGCGCCGATTTACTTGCTCGTTGACGAGGACGACGTGGACGAAGCCGTCCGCGATCTCGTACGCATCGGCTACGACAACGTGAGGGGCTTTGCTGAGATCGAAACCCTCCAGCGCTACTTCCGGGACGGGGAGGAGAGTGCAACCATTGACGAGATTACGTTCGAGGACGTGGATGCGCTTCGCCAAAACGACGACACGGCGGTCCTCGACGTGCGGTATCGGTCGGAGTTCGACGAGGGGCACGTGGAGGGGGCTGTGAACGCGTCCTACACCCGTATGCCAGAGTACGAAAGCGATCTGCCCACTGACAAGACCCTGCTCGTGCACTGCCGAACTGGGGCCCGGGCCGCCGCGGCCTCGGCCTACCTTCTACGCGCCGGACGGGACGTGAAGTACGTGAACGACAACGTCGAAGACTACCTGGAGGCCCAAGAAACGGCCATCGCCGCGTAGTGCTCTGTCAGACCTCATTCTTTGAGTTGTTGCTTTCAACGTTATCGTAAATGCACTTTCAATGGGTCTCTTTGGGGGCCAAAAGTTCTCTTGGTAAAACGTAGCGAGCGAATATGCGGGGATGTCGCTCTTGAACGACCATTTCCGCTGAATTCGGAGAGATTCACTCCAAGAGCACTCGCACCACGGGCATGACCTGTGGCCCCTCCGCAGCGCCTCGACTCTGGCGACCATGTAGGGTTGTGAGATTGACCGCAGTACGAAGCCGTTCTCTTCGCAAATTCCTGGTTCTTTTCGGCGGTGTGTGCATTTTTGGCTAGATCCAAAAATGCACGAAAAAGATCACGGCTGTGAAAACTCAGGCTGACGTCGGCAACGGGGAGGCTCTGCGCGTCCAAACTCACTGGCGTTCAAACAAAGACGCGCAGCAGAGACGCCTCCCCGTTGCCGCCGTCCGGGCGCCTGACTGTTCAAGGCCGGAACCATTCTCGTTAAAGTGCCGAGACGTGTCCGGCGGATAATCCCATAAAGTCACAAGATCGCCTCGCTCGGAATGACTCTACCCCAAAAGGACTGCTTGATTCTGCATTAGGGACGACCCGCCGGTCGTCCCTACATCGTCGTTGGAGGTTTACTCTATCGCTTTCGTCCCTCTCGGATAGTTTTGAGATCATTCGGACGCGTACAAGGAATCACGGTTGACATAGCCGTAGATTCTCCTCACGGTGTCCCGATCGGCTGGCCGGAAGCGTTCTGTCTGGACGGTGGCAGGAGGGGGGATCGCCGATCGACCTAATCGAGCACCGGGAGTTCGTAGGCGCAGGCATCATCGCCCTTCGGGATGTGGCTCGTCCGCTCGACCTGCTCGAACAGCGCTTTGTAGAAACACTTTTCGAAGGAGCAGGGCATCTCCGTCGTTTCCACGATCCGGGCAAACGGGCAGTTGCACTCTCGAACCGTCACCTGTCCTTCGTCGAGACGAATCTCCGGCATGAATCCTTCCTCGCGGAGTACCGCCTCCAGAACGTCGAGGACCTGCTGCCGGTCGGCGGTCGCAACCGGGCCGTCCACCCGCCGCTCGACCTCCTCCAGCTGCGTCTCCCAGAAGGACGCGAAGAAGTCTTCGATAAGGGCCTCCCGGCCCTGCTCCTGGAGGTACGCAAGGAAGTCGGCGAAGACGGCTCCCTCCCGCTGGGGAAAGAGCCGCTCGCCGACCGGCGTGAGTCGATAACACATGCTCGGGCGGCCGCGCCCCTGCTGCAGGGACCGGCGCGCCACCAGTCCGTCGCGCCCCATCTGGTCGAGGTGATCCCGGAGCGTCGGGCGCGTCCGGTCGATGGCCTCGACGGCATCGTGTAGGGTAATCTCCCCCCGACGCTTCATGAGCTCAAGCAGCTGCCGCTTCGTGTCGGACCGGATGAGGTTGAGATGAGACATGGCAGAAACCTGTCGGGGAGGGACGGAACGAAGGGACAAGATTTCCAACGAGCCCTACTCACCCCATAAAGGTGAGGTTTTGTATAGAGGATGTCAATAAAAAGAAATTCGTCACGTAAATCTTGAAAAATAGTCCCACGGGTCGTTCCATAAGAAGGCACAGGTTGCACCGAACGCGTCCAGGAAAGCCAAGAGAATGGACGGGCGCCGTACTGTTTCGTTCTTGGCTCGAAGAAATGTACCGATAGCCCCACTCCGCCGATGGATCGGATTTCGTTCTCCATTACCGAAGAGGGCGAAGCAGTGGGGACGCTGCGTCAGTTTGCCAGTCGGTTTCAGGCAACGCCGGCCTCCATCCTCGACTGCCTGCGCCAGCACGCCCCGAGCGGGGTCGTGCTCGATGCCGGGCGCGGTCGGGATCGGCTCCTGATCCTCGATCCGGAGGGCCTGGCGGCCATCTGCTCCTGTGCCGCCCCTGCGTCGTCCCCTTGCTAACCGACTCCCGGTTTTCGACCCGCTCTCATGCCGTACGTCGTTGCTGAGCCCTGCATCAACTGCAAGTACACCGACTGTGTAGAGGTCTGCCCGGTCGACTGCTTCTACGAAGGCCCCAACTTCCTGGCCATCGAGCCGGGCGAGTGTATTGATTGCAACGCCTGCGTGCCCGTCTGTCCGGTGGAAGCCATCTACCCGGAGGATCAACTCCCCGAAGAGTGGGAGCACTATACGCAGTGGAATGAGTACCTGTCCAATCAGTGGCGGGAGCTCGGCTACAACGTCACCGAAAAGACCGGGCCGTTGGAGGACGCCGAAGAGTGGGAAGACGCCGACAAGTCCGAAGAAGACATTTTGACCTGGGACGTCTGAGCGCGTACGGGCTGCTCGGCCGTTCAGGGTGCCCCTCGCGAATCTCATTCACGATCACTTGCTCTCCGCGTTATGCCCTATCCCAAGTCCATGGTCGACCCGATGCGCAAGGAACTCACGCGCCTCGGCGTCGACGAACTTCGTACCCCTGACGACGTGGACAGTGCCTTCGACGATGCCCAAGATGGCACGCTGCTGCTCGTCCTCAACTCCGTGTGCGGGTGTGCCGCCGGGAGTGCGCGCCCAGCCGTCGCGCAGGCCTTGGAGGCCGACGAGCAGCCGGACCGTCAGGTGACGGTGTTTGCGGGCCAGGATGTGGCGGCCACCGATCACGTCCGGGAGACGTACTTGCCCGGCATCCCGCCGTCGTCCCCCTTCATGGCGCTGTTTCGGGATGGCCAGCCGGTCTACGTTATCGAGCGAAAGCACATCGAAGGCCGGGAGGCCGAGGCCATCGCTGCCGACCTGACCGAGGCCTTCGAGGCCTACTGCACCGACGAGGCCCCGCCGGCGGACGCCCCGACCCGCCCGGACCTAAGTGCCGCGTCCAGCGGCCCGACGTCCCCATTTCAGTCCCTCGTCGAAGGCTAGTCGCTTCCGTCGGGCCTCTCGCTGTGCCCCGTTGACCCAATTCTTTCCAACACCGGATAGAACCTGAGACCGGCGTCCTTCCCGTCGAAAGTGATCGATGCCGGCACACTGGGACGGGCAACCGCACGGGCCTGACCGCTGACATCCGCGAAATCGACGAGTAGGCCCTCGTCCGCTTCCGGAACCGGACGCCCTACGCTGACCCGGGCCGGTTGCGAGAGGCCTGTGCCGTGTGTCCCGTCCGCATCCTCATTTTCTGGACCGCCGGGGAGAAGGTGGTTCCGCGGTGGTCCTCCCATCTCCTGAAAACGACGTTGCGTCGGGCCCCAGAGGCTGCTACCTCTGCGATCTCGTTTTCCCCGCGAATGGCGGCACACAGTTCTTTGCGAGTCTCCCACGTCGGCGACTGGGGACCGTCGAACGCTTTTTCGGACTGGTGCGGCAGCGGCTCTCGCGGTGTGCCCGAGAGACGCGATCGGCTTTTGAGAGTTGAGAAGTCCGTAGAAAGGCTGTATCCTTTACAGGTGATCCGGTCGCACGTCCTCTTTCTTCGCAGTCCGTTGACTCTATGATCTACTCCAGCCCGCACCCCGACGTTGATATTCCCAATTTGTCGCTTCCGTCGTTCGTCCTCGACGGGTTTGAAGACCGTGCCACTCAGACGGCCCTGATTGACGGCCCGACCGGGCGCTCGCTGACCTACGGGGAGCTCCGGAAGGCGGTGGCGGCCTGTGCGGGGGGGCTGGCCGCTCGCGGATTGGAGACGGGCGACGTGTTTGCGATCTACAGCCCCAATCTGCCGGAGTACGCGATTGCATTTTACGGTGTGGCGAAGGCGGGCGGCACGGTCACGACCATCAATCCGCTCTACACGGCCGAGGAGGCGAGTCGCCAGCTTCAAGACTCGGGCGCGCAGTACTTGCTGACCGTGCCGGCCTTTTTAGAGAAGGCGCAGGCGGCGGCCGAGGAGGTGGGGATCGACGAGGTCTTCGTCTTCGGCGATGCGGACGAGGCTACGCCGTTCGAAACGCTCCTCCACGGCAATCACGATCGGCCCAGCGTGTCCATCACCCCGGAAGAGGACCTCGTGGCACTGCCCTATTCGAGCGGGACGACGGGCCTGCCGAAGGGCGTCATGCTCACGCACCACAACCTCGTGGCCAACATCAGTCAGACGATGCCTGTGGAGCGGCTGCAGGAGGGGGAGACGACGGTGGGCGTGCTTCCGTTCTACCACATCTATGGGATGACCATCATCCTCAGCATGGCGCTGCGCTGCGGGGCCACGGTCGTCACGATGCCGCAGTTCGAGATGGAGGACTTCTGCGCTTTGGTCGAGGAGCACGGCATCGAGAGCGGCTACCTGGTGCCGCCCATCATTCTGGGCCTGGCCAAGTCGCCGGTGGTTGAGGAGTACGACGTGTCGAGCTTCGACTACATCACGAGCGGGGCGGCGCCGCTGGGGAAGGACGTGGC
>CAZSBW010000068.1:0-10594 GCA_964604815.1 uncultured Salinivenus sp.
TCGACTTCTACCGCGAGCGCGACGTGGACTCGCGATGGTCCCGCGAGGCCGAAGAAATCCTCGAAAAGGCCCAGGCGCACGACGAATGACCCCGATTTCTGACAGATTGGGAGGCGCCCAGCGTCGCGGCAAATGCGTGGGAGCGCTCGGCGGAGTGCGCGCCAAGGCCCGCCACCGCTAAAACGTATAGTTCAACCCCATCTGGATGCGGTTGCGGACCACCTCCTCGTTGACGTAGGAGGCATTTGGACCCAGGTAGGGGAGGTACCGGTCCTCGAATCGTTTCTGCGTCCAGGTTAGGTCGAGGTGGAGGCGGTCGCCAACCTGATACCCGAGGCCCACAGAGGGGTGGTATCGAACGCGCTCGGTGACTTCGTCTGCGCCCCGAAGATTGAAGCCGGAGCTGCCTGGGTCGGGGCTCACGTCCGGCAGCGAAACGGGGGACGGTTGATAGCCAAAGCCCGCCCGGAGCGTGAGCGGGTCGAGGTCGTACTCGACGCCCACACGCGTATTCACCACCGGCCGGAAGTGATCAGTAATGAGGCGATTTTCGTCGTCGAACCGGCCTCGGTCATCGGAGGTGCTAAGCTCGAGCCGCGTCCAATCCACGAACACGACGTCCACCAAGAGCGTCGCACCAGCAACGTGGATCGCTCCTCCGGCCCCGATGCGCCACGGCGTATTGATCGTGTATTCGAATTCGGGCCGGCCTGCTCTCTCGATGTCGTCGTCCCCGTAGGCGATGCGGTCGCCGTTGTCGAAAATTGTTCGCATCTGGGCACTCGTCTCGTCGTTCACCGAGTACCAGGTGGGCGTTTCAATGGAGAGACCCACTCGGAACGCCGATGCTCGGACGGACAGCCCCGCTCGCAGATTGAATCCGGTAAACTCGGACGTCTGCCGCCGAGTGAGACGGAGCTCGTTGAAGCCGATGGCCTCGTCCTTGTCGTCGATCTCCTCAATCGTGCTCCGGAGTTCGTACCCCCCCGACACGATGTTGGCGGAGAGGCCCAGCATGAAGTCTTTTTCCGCCTCGAAGGCCCCGCCGACGCTCCACTCCCGGAGCGTGCCGGACTCCGAAACGTCGATGGTCTGCTGGAACTGTGTCCCCAGCGGCACGACGGGCTGGAAGCTGGCAGCCGCGTTGCCGGTCGAGTCGTAAGCGGCCGGCGAAAAGTCAATTCCGAACGTCTTGAACGCAATGAAGGAGAGCGGGCGCTCGATGGACTCGTCTCCGTCGGGATCGAAGTCGATGAGGTAATCGGCGCTGTCGGTAACGACGACCTCCTCGCTGAAGAACAGGTTGTCCGGAGCCTCGCCTGCGTCGAACTGCTCTACGCTCACCTCGTCGTTGAGGGGCGGGAAGATGTCAGAGACGGAACTGAGCTGGTTTCGGTTCTGGGCGTCGGTGGCCTGGTCGAAGGAGCGGATTGCGTTGGTGCCTATCCCAAGGACGAGGGAGCCCTGCTGGGTAGGGACCTTGTAGATCAGTGCCGCATTGCCGAGGCCGTATCCGGTCCGAATCTGATCGGAGCGGGTCGTGGTCTTCGAGAAGTCACTTCCAATTTCCTCCTGAAACGAAGTGGTGTACGAGGCCTCGTCCCGGACGTACAGCGCCTGGAAGGTGCCGGCGACCTCGGAGGTCTCGAAGTACCCGAGCCCGGCGGGATTGGCGTAAAGCGCCCCGTAGTCGGCTACGCCGGCGAGGCTGGCCCCGCCCAGGGCCGAAAGGCGCGTGCCGGTGCCCGGTAGCCGTTCGGAGTAGAAGAGGGCGTCGAGGGCAGTGGGAACTTGGGCCTGCGTCGAGGAGGCCCCGCAGCACAGCAGGAGCGCAAGCCCGAAAATGAAACGAGCGGACCAGACGGCACGGGTGCCCATGGAGCAAGAGGGAACGTGAAAACAGAGAGATCGCCGTGCGACCTTGACGCAGCTTCCCCACGCTGTGGAGAAGGGACGGTCAGGTGCCGGAGACGTTCTCGCGTAGCGTTAGCGCGACCCCCCGCTGTCGTCGTCACTGTCGCTGCTGCGTTCCGATCGGGAGGAGCGGCGCTCCGACCGAGTCGACTTCGACTGCGACCGGTTGCGGGGCGACCGAGTGCGGGCCGACGACGACCTCGTGCGGGACGAGCGCGTCCGAGATGAGGACCGATTGTTCGACGAGCGATCCACCGCCGGACGACGATTCGAATCGCGATTTGAACGACGGGTTCGCTCTCTATCGACGTTGCCTCGGCGGGTGCGAGACCGATCGTCTGTGTCCGCCGAACGGCGCCGATCGGCGTCTCTGCGCGATCGATCGACGGTTCGCGATCGGGCGTCTCGAGCGGCTCGCTCCGATCGTCTCGTGCGGCGGTCGCGGGCTGTCCGCGTCCGGTCCGCGTCGCCGCGCGAAGACTCCCCCACGCGGCCCCGCGTCCGACGCCCGTCGGACTGCGTAGATCGATCGACGCGCCGGGTGCGATCGGCCGTAGAGCGGGTCGTGCGCCCCGTGGCGGCTGAGCGGGGCGAGCGTCCAATGCGCCCACCGGACGAGGAGGAATGAGTGGCTCGGCCGCTCGCGGAGCGCGACCGCTTGACGCTCCGGTCGGACGCACGCTGTCGGTCGGCGCTCGCGTGCGTTACGCCGCGCCCGAAGACGCCACTCCGGGGACGGTCCTCTCGGGCATCGGACGAGCGATCGGGGGCACTGTAGCCGGCATTGCCGTAGTAGACGGACTGGGCGCCGACGTAGAACGTCGAGTACGGGCTGTATATTCCGCCGCCGTACCCGTGCGAGCGCCACGAATATCTCGTCCCCAACGGGCGATGGGCGAAATACGGCGATCCGTATCGGAACGACAGTGAGAAGCGAGAGCCGAAGCTCGGACCGCACCAGGGATCGTAGTGGCGGGAATAGTGGGAAAACGCGCCCCGGCACCGCCGGCCGTATCGGGGTGCGGACGCATACGGCGTTCCGTACTTGTACTGATACTGGTACTTGTACTCGTACAGATCGTCGTTCGCGCCGCCGTACGTCCCGTCGTATCCGTATCCCGCGTACTCGTCAGAATAGGCATTGTCGTTCCGGTACTCACGACGATACTCCCGAGCGTACGTCGGCTCTTCGGCCGATTGGGACTGGGCCTGCGCCCTCGTGTTCGTCTCTGCCGGCTTCGTCTCCGACGACGGAGCAGGATCTGTGGTTTGGAGTTGCGTGTAGCAGCCGCTAAGGCCAAAGGCAAGAAGCCCAGCGACAGCGAACACACGACCCCGAAGAACGACGTGAGTCAGAAACGGCCCAATGCGATTCATGGTGAATGCCTCCGGCTGAGGGGAAAGAGTGACAACGGAATCTCCCAATCGTGGAACCGCCCAATGAAACTCATTCTGCTTCCGGTAAAAGCGATGGCCGATTTTTCCTCCACGAGTTGATAGGCATACGCCGAACGCCGCCGAAAGTTTGACGTCGAGCAGCGAGAAGCGTGCACTCCCAATCGGGGCCCGTGCCTCTCCCCCCAAGTTGCCGACTTGCCCTCCGAAGCGTTCAGAGAACTCTGCGGAAAACGATCGACAGTCGTGCGCCCGCTGGTGATCCCAGATCATCTCCTAAGTCGCCACCTCGCGCCGCCGTTCCCGTTCTCGGTAGAGCCGCTCGACGACCACCATGTGCGGCAGCGTCATCACCGCGATGATGATGAACAGGAGGGCGATCATCTGGTCCGTCGAGCCGAACGCTTGCGTGAACCAGTATAGCCCGCCCAGGCCCATGAACGGAAGAAGCGTGAAGAGGGCCGCCTTGCGATAGAAGTGGGTGAGCGTCTCGGGGGGCGTCTCGCGCCGCTGGAAGAAGCGAAGCAGTTCCAGGATGTGACCCAGCGAATGCCACAGGCCGAAGTAGACGGCGAAAGAAACCAGGGGATGCACGACGCCGAAGAGCGCCGCCAGCACCACAACGTTGAGTCCTTCTCGTGCCCCGTCGTGCCCGTTGATGTCGCTCCCCCAGGCCGCCCCACCGAGCACGAGAACATGTTGGGCCACGAGCGCGCCGAACACGGCCGTCGCATGCCTGGCGAGAAGCGGCCACTCCATGACGTGAACGCCCGCAATGGCCTCAAAGATGGGATCGACCACGCCGGGAAAGGCAGCGATGGGGAGTCCGATGAGAAAAAGTCCCCGGGACAGGTAAACGAACCGGGCCGGGGCGGGAGAAAGCTCCCAGTACGCCAGATCGGCCTGCCCAAAGTGGTACATGGTCATGATCAGGAAAACCCACAGGGAAAACACAGGTGCAACGACCCAGAACGCCCCGTAAAGCGCCATGAGCGCGAGGTAGCCGCCGTAGAATTTGGTCTGGTCCGTCCAGGTGAAGTCGAGGTCGTAGAGCCGGGCGGCCACGAGATGATCGACGGCTCCGTGCGGAATGCCGGTGAGAGTCACAGCGACGAAGAGAATCACGATCGCCCCGGGACCGAGCGAGTGGCCGGTCCACAGTCCAATCCCCACTGTGAGGAGCGTGAGGCCCAGCACGGCTGCGTAGATGCGGGGCGAACGGAGAGAAGCAGCATTCACGGAAGGGGAGGCAATTGGCGAACGGGTAATCTGCGGTCGTGACGGTACAGTGTACGCACTGACGGCGCGGGGGTCCATCCGCGTTTTCGAAAAGAAGGACCTCCAACGAGTTCGTTGAATTCGCGTGGGGCGTCTGTTCCCCTCCACGTAGAACGGCCTTCGCGCTTCCTTATCGCCAGTGTGGACGTGCTCTCGGCGTGGCTTCCTCTGACTGCGGCAACGCCGATCGATGGAGACCGCTTCTCGGACAACTGGTCGTTCCGCCGGATGCGAAGACCGTTCGATCCCAAAGAGACCAGCTGAACGTGCATTATGCCGATCCTTTGCTCCGAACGTAGGCTGCCCAGTCGCCCGAGGGAATTCGGTCGTGTCCGCTCGGGTCGCCGTTGTACCAGTAGACCCAGGCCGTCTGGCCGTTCGGGACCTGGAGACGGGTGCGACGCCGGACAAAAAGAGACGCCCCCGCCCGATTCGGCTCATAGCCTTCGTATTGATCGAGCACAGCCCACACGTGCGGATCGGTCAGGCGAAAGAGTTCCCCCCGTACCGTGCCCTTTCCGGGCACCGCGCCAGGGAAGTCGCCGAGATCGTGCAGGCATCCCTGCCAGCAGCATCGCTGCATGAACACGAGATGGTCCGTAATCCCCAGCTTCTCGTGTCGATCGGACGACCGCATGAGCGTTCCGTATGTTGCAAGTAATGGGAAAGACATGGTTGCAAACTCACCCACAAAGCGTGCGTGATGGCATCGGGGGTTTTCTACCTCATGGCCGACTGCAGCCCTTATCCGAGGATGTGAAAGGTCTTCCCTTTCAAAAATATTACGTTAACGAGTAGCAGTACGGAACCTTTTTCGGGACAAGCCACGAATATTTACACCCTATTCAGGCAGCAAATTCTCCCATTCCTTGGGGAGCATTGAACCAGACCATGAACGAACCTCAAGGTTACGAGATGTACAACACAGAAGGCGTAGACTCCGTTGCAACTATTACCGAACTTCGATCGGAGACCTCCGATCTCATCGATCACGTTCGGGACACCAACAGCGGTGTTCTCATCCAAAAAAACAACGAACCCCACGCTGTTCTGATTTCATGGGAGACGTACAAGGCCGTGAAAGAGAAGATCGATCTCGACGATCTCTAGAGACAGTCGCTCGCCCTTGGAACCGCGATCGTGGTCTTGAGGAGAAGCGAAGATTCCCCGTAGATCCTCTATTCGACAGAAATCAGTCTCGGCGAAGAAAGAGTTGTCGCAAGAGTCCAGGGTCAATCAAAGATGCGGAACGAAGGCGAAGTCGTCTGCTGGGAAGAGGATCAGTAGAATTGACGAACCAGAAATCGCCGAAGAGCCGCCGTTCCCGCTGACAGGAAGAGTACGCCTCAGGGAAGGATCGGAGAACTGGTGAACTGAAACCCTTCTCCTCGCGCCAGCCTTACTCGTCGTTGGTATATCCCCAGAGAGAAGCCGGCTTATCCGAAGAGTCTTCCGGCGCGCCCTCCGCAGCTACAGGCTCGGATTGTTTCTCTTCCGCCTCGGCGTCCGCCCCCTCGTCTTCGTCGACACGTCCCTTCAGTGCTCGGGCCTGGAAGAGAGGAGCGTCAAAAAACCGTCGACCGTGTTTCTCACGCAGGTGGTTCAGGTGATCCCGAAGCGGTTCGTTCAGCGTGTCAGGCAGTTCAATGATGCGCTTCGGCGTACCCATCGAGTCACTTACGTAGATGAGGCCGGCGTCTAGGTCAACGTCCCCGGCGCAAAGTTCCAACGCTTCATTGATGGGAAGAGACGTGTGGAAGAGGAGACGGGTGAGAAGGGTGCTTTGCTCCCCCTCTTCGTCTTCTTGCTCTTTCGCTTGTCCCTCCGCTGCGTTCGCCCTGTCGCCGGTCGGTTTCTCGGTAGTCGACGTTTCACTTTCGTTTTCTGATTGACGCTCTGGATGCCAGACAGCATCGCTCAGGTCCATCTTCAGGAGCTCCTCGAACAGGAAGACCATCGATTTAGCCGCGTGCTCCCGCGACGAGTCGCCAACGTCCTCTCGGCGGTCGAGATAGTCGAGAAAAGCGGGCACGTGCTCTGCGTCGCGCCACGTCCGATCGTTGACCGTGCAGAAGCGAACGTAGCAGGCCGACCAGGCACCAAAGATTCGGGCTAGTGCGGAGGAATGGCCCGCAGCCTGGGCGTTTTCCTCGACCGTGTCGACGAACTGTTGAAGCTCAGGAGGAAAGGAAGAGCGGCGCATTACACTCACCTCGGAAACGTAGTTGGAAAATCGTGCTGTAGAACCACCGGATCATCGAAGAGCGGCCCCGTGTGTCACGGAGTTCGCCCTACCAAGTCAGCAAAACTCGTGCCCAGCCGTTTCACTACTGACCGCCCCCCTGCGAAGCAAGAAGCTTTGGGACTGAAACGGCAAATCAATTACATTTTTACAATCCTCTAATCCGTTGACGGGGCAAGCGCTCGGGTTCCAGAATAGAGCAGACCGACCCCTACCACCTTCAGCACGTCAATGACGACGAATCGGAGGAAGCCCTTGTCGATCGATTCGATCCACGTAGCGTGCCCGGCTAGATAGTGGAGCCAGATCACACCCCCGGTGAATATGATGGCTGATCCAACAAACGCGGCCAGCGTGCTTCCGGAAAACGTGTTCCACCGTTTCGAAAGCGCCCCAATGACCGCGGCTGCCACCGGATAGGTGAGCAGATACCCGGCCGACACGGCCCCGAACAGATAGTTCACACCGTATCCGTCGCCGGCAAAAACGGGGAGAAAGAGTCCGAGTACCAGGTATAGGGACTGAGCAAGCAGCCCATTGCGCCAGCCCAAATACAAGCCGCTCGCGTAAACCGCAGCGGTTTGCAACGTAATGGGCACCTCCCACAGATAAACCCGAAACTGGATCTGCGCGCCGAGGACCGTGAGCAGAGCAAAGCTCACAATTCCTGTCGCCTGCAGGATGGCCGACGCGTTCTCCTCACGAAGACGGTCGACGAGGGTGGAGTACGGAGATTGAAGCGATAGAACGCTGGTCATGGGCGCAATTATGCGGATCCGTCTATTTTTGGTTCGATTCGTGTAGCCGATAATGAGGGTACCAATCTCGACTGAAAATTCCCAAACGGTACTCCCCATCTCCACGGGAATCGCATTCTGCACCCGGGGCCGAATCCGAGTCCGACTCGATTTTACCGATCATCACCCCTTCAGCACCGGAGCGTCCAAGGAGTAGAACGAGACCACGGCGACGATTTCGGAATAGACCCGGAGTGGAGGGGGAGAATTTGTTTGGCGAACGACCTACGGCTTCCAGCCTCGTGGATCTCGTCCGGAAGGGCTCCTGCATTCCCCTGATGGGACTTTGAAAGCGCTTTTTCGGTGGAAATTGCGTCTTCTCATCAAGGCGCTTCGCTACAAGCAGGCTCACTTCCCGGTCTCGCTCGGGCATCATTTTTGCGGCCTCTCCCTGCGTCTCGCCCTCAAACTTCAAACGACCACGGTCGTTTTGTGAAAAAGTACGGTCCACATGTGGATGGAAACTCGTGTGCGTGGCACTGGATCTCGTACGAACGGCTTCGCAATCAAATGTGCGTTGTCGCAGTCGAACCGATTTCCGCCGATTCCCTTGACGCGGCACTTCGACGCTCCCTTCCCAGTCGTTCTCCCGACGCCCTCCCGGTGGCTCAAAGCTGAGCAATCTCGTGTGCGGTCTAGGCTTTGTGAAGGAAATTCGACCAAATGGAAGGAAGTCGCGACAGCTGGTAAATTAGAGAACGTGTCGACCCCTGGCTCGTTATGGAGCCTCCTGGACTTTCTCGTAATCTTCTGAAAACCTCGCGGCCACTCGTATCATGGCTAGTTCGTCCCGGACGGAAGCTGCCCTGGAGGAGTTGGAGCGTCTCATCGTCGAGGAGATGCCCATCACCCAGCACCTCGAATTTTCGCTCGCGACGGATGAACAGGGCCGCCTGCGGGCCTCCGCCCCCCTGCAGCCCAACGCCAATCACATGGGCAGCGCCTTCGGGGGAAGCCTCAGCATGCTCGCGACCGTTACGGGCTGGGCGATGATGCACCAGGTGGTTCAGGACGCGGTGGAGGACATGAAGCGCCGTGTAGAGGTGATCATTCAGGAGAGCGACATCGAGTACATGCGACCGGTCTACGAGAACATCTCCGTCATCTGCGAACGGCCGGACGAGGACGCCCTGGAACGGTTTCAGCAGATGCTGGACCGATGGGGCCGCGCCCGACTCGACCTCAAGTGCAAAATTGACGCGGCGGGCGAGCGGGCGGTCACGTTCATCGGAAGCTACGTGGCCCTGGCGAAGGGAGAGGAACAGGGAGATGGCGCTCCGGACTTTTCTCCCCCGGAACCGGACGACGAACTATAGCATCTCCTCATACATCCGGTAGGCGGTTTCGGTCATCCCCAGGGCCTCGTACGTCTCCCGGGCTGCGGCGTTGTTTCGGTCCACGTAGAGGCGCAACCCACACACGTCGTCGGCGGCTTCGGCGCGATCGTGCACGGCGCGATGCAGGGCCGTGTAGACACCGGTTCGTCGCGCCTCCGGCCGCACGTAAACGCTCTGGATCCACCAGAATACGCCGTTGCGCCAGTCGCTCCACTCAGTCGTAATCATCAGCGATCCCACGATCGTTTCTGCCGTTTCTGCCCGCACGGCCACGAGGTAGAAGCCGCGTGTCGGGTCGTCAAACATCGACTGAACACCCGCTTGCACGGTGTTCAGATCGAGCGTCTTGTCCTCCGTCTCCTGCGCCATTTTCTCGTTGAAGCGAGCAAGGCGGTCGGCGTCGGCGGCGGTGGCCGTCCGAATTGTGACGTCGGGGGGCATGGGTCGAATGCAGGTTTTGGTGCAATGGGCTACCCCCGTCCGAATGAGTCTACTGAGAACGAAAGGCGCTATTCGGCGGGGAGCGACTTCACTTTTGAAGCAACGTCGTCGGCCAGCACGTCGAGGGAGGTGCCGAGTTTGGCGGTGAGATCCGCGTAGTCAGTGACCGGCCAGTCCGGGTTTCGGTGGCGCGTAATGCCTTTCGCCTGAGTGTTCGTTCCATCCGGCCCAAGAATCGTCCATCGCACTACCATCTGCGAGTGGCCCGTGGGAGGGGGAGCGTCATCGTCCGCTTTCGGACCCGGGGGAGACGGACCGACGCCTTCGAAACGAAGAACATGGAGTTGAACGACGTAATCGAAGCGAGCCTCGCCCGACCAGGGAACCGCCTCAACCGAGTGGATGCCCGGCTTCTGTTCGAGATGGAACGCAAACACGCGATTGATACCCCGGTCCAAGTCCTCTCCCCATCGGTGAAAATCCGAAAACTGAATCGAATTTGGGCCGCGGCGGCTTACAATTCGACTCGCGTCGAGATACGACGCGAGCCTGGGCCGACGAAGGCCGATGTCCAATCCGGTCGAGTCCGTCGAGGCGGTGTCTGCGCGCAACCCACCGTCGAGCAGGTAGTACGTGATGTTCTGGCCCGGACGAGGCTCCAGCAGGCGCACGCATCCTGCAAGGACCAGACCCAGCAGGCCGACGGCCAGGAGACTGCACCCGACTCGGCGAATGATTGCGATACGACAACTAATCGAGAACATACGATCTGAATCGTGACCGAATCGACGGACGGAAAAGGAGTACAGAACGGGACCAGACCACGCTGCACCAGTGACCGCAGGGGCTAATCATTGGAGTGCAATCCTTCGGTGATGGCGGGTACAGCCTCCCTCAAACGGAACGCCTTTTTCGGTTCTGGATGTCGGTTTGCCAACCACTGCTGTCATTCGACGTTGACGGAGACAGTATATCGTCGGTACTGCTCGGCACTTTCGGCGCGGCTTGCCAGTCAATTGATGGTCGGATATTGCTGACGACGGATCGAAGGCGCTTCACGAGATCGTATTCGAACGCCGTAGCTTGTAGACCTACACGGTCTTTATCTCGATGTTCGGACGGGCCACGATCATTTTCGACGTGCGAGTGAGCCGAGTTCGTCGGCGGCCTCGGCTGCCACGGAACGCTTC
>CAZSBW010000069.1:0-10513 GCA_964604815.1 uncultured Salinivenus sp.
CCTCGTGCTGGGGCCGCGTCGTGGGCTCCTTGTGCACCTGCAGGCCGTCGTCGGTAAGGAGCACAAAGTCGGTGAACGTGCCGCCCACGTCCACGCCGACAGGACGGGACGCAGCGTTGGGCGCAGGAGAAACCGGGGACATGCCGATACGCAATCAGGCTACGTGGTCGGGAAAGAATGAGATGACGGATTCAGAAGCTGTTTGGCGGATTGTCTGAGGCCTGCGACTTCGTGGATCTCGTGCAAAATGGCTTCTGCATTCCCCTGGTAGCGCCGCTACAAGGGGTCATTTGAGCGCCATTTTGCAGCGTCGCCCACTGTGTCTCGGCTTCTCATCCATCCACCAAACAGCTTCTCAAACGCTCGGCGCATCCGGGTCTCGTCGAGTCGAGTACGTGCCCGTCTCTGGTTGGACGACCTCCTCTCGGTTCAGCGTTTTTTCCGAATATACCAACCCGCGAAGACGGTCGTGAAAGACGATCTTGAGAACTAAGACGGAACAGCACGCCTTTAGAGTTAAAAATTATTTATGCTCAAAATTTTAATCACAAGTGCTTTTCATTTCCGACCAATCCCCCTTTCATTTGGTCATAACTTCTAACTGACATAACGTTTTTGTCACAACGAGTTGCCCGTCGCACCCTTCTTTAGTAGCGCGTTCATTTGAAACTGGAGCCTTTTCCCCATGACAGACCCGAAACGTTACGCACTCCTTTTGTTCGCTCTGCTTTGGGCTCTTTGTCTCGCTCCGCCCACTCATGCACAGGAGGGAGCAACGGTCCGCGGGACAGTTACGGACTCGATGGATTCTACCCTCCCGGGTGTGAATGTGCGCATCCAGGGAATGCAGAAGGGAACGTCCACAGATGCGGACGGCGCCTACGAGCTTCGATCTGTATCTCCCGGCCGGCAGACGCTTGTCGTCTCCTTCGTCGGGTACCAAACGGCCACCGAGCAAGTCACCCTTGAGGCCGGTGAGACCCGAACGGTGAACTTCACCCTCCAGTCGAAGGCCGTTGGGCTCGACGAAATGGTCGTCACCGCCCTCGGCGTGGACCGGGAGGAACGCTCGCTGGGGTACGCCGTCGACCGCGTCTCCGGGGAGGAGCTGGCCGAAGCCCGCGAGACGAACGTGATGGACGGCCTCTCAGGAAAGGTGGCCGGGCTGAACGTGGTTAGCGGAAACGCCGGGCTGGCCAGCACGCCCCGCGTCACCATTCGCGGGGAATCGTCGCTGTCCGGCGCGAACCGTCCGCTGATCGTCGTTGACGGCATCCCTATCGACAACTCGCCGAACACGCAGTTTGCCGACGCACAAACCACGCAGGTCGACTTCGGCAACGGGCTCAGCCAGATCAATTCGAAGGACATCGCTGAGATGAGCGTGCTGAAGGGCCCCAGTGCGGCCGCACTGTACGGCTCTCGGGCCGCCGATGGGGTCATCCTGATTGAAACCAAGGACGGGTCCGAAACCAGCGGCATCGGCGTGACGGTGAACACGTACGTGACGGCGAGTACGCCCCTCAAGCTTCCGGATTACCAGAACGAATACAGCTATGGCAATGGCGGCCAGTTTGAGTACGTGGACGGCACCAATGCTCCCGGCTGGAACTGGGGCGTGCCGCTCGACGAAGACGTCGTCCGAAACCAGTGGCGCATTGGCGAGCAGGAGGTGACGTCAGCCCCGGGCAACGTCGAAAACTTCTTCGACACCGGTACCAACGTCACTACCGACGTGGCGGTGCGGGGCGGCAACGAGGACGGCTCGTTCCGTGCGTCGGTTTCGCGAAGTGACCGCACGGGCATCGTTCCGAACACGGACCTTCGCCGCACCAGCACCTCGCTGGCGGCCAACTATGACGTGACGGACATGCTCACGGTCAGCGCAACGGCCAACTACGTGAAGTCCACGAGCGACAACCTGCCCACCACCGGATACGGCTCGGAGTCGACCATGTACTACTTCACCTGGGGCGCGCGTCACATGGAGACGGATCGCCTCAAGAACTACTGGCAAGAGGGGCAGGAAGGCGTGCAGCAGGCGCACCACGATCTGAACTGGACGAACAACCCGTACTTCCAGGTCAACGAGAACACGAACAGCATGAATCGGGACCGCCTGTACGGGAACGTGACGACCGACTTCGGCTTCACCGACAACCTGAGTCTGCGCATCCGCACGGGAGTGGACTTGAACGATCAGGCCACGAAGCAGCGGAAAGCGTTCAGTTCGATCACGGCCCCGAACGGATGGCTCCAGGAGACGGAGCGCAATTTCCTGGAATGGAATACCAACGCGCTCCTCGACTACAGCGTCGACGTTGGCGAAGACATTACCATCGAACCCTCCGTGGGAGCGAACTACATGCGCCAGACGCGCCGCAACGTTCAGCTTACGGCGCAGGCGCTCAGCGTACCGGAGGTGTACAACATTGGGAATGCTCGGTCCAACGTGCAGGCCGAAGAGATCGACCGAGAGGAAGAAATCCTCGGCGTGTTCGGGACGAGCACAGTCAGTTACCAGGACATGATCTTCCTGGACCTGACGGCCCGGAACGATTGGTCGAGCACACTGCCGAGGGACAACAACTCCTACTTCTACCCATCGGCCTCGCTCAGCGTGATCGCATCGGACCTGTTTGAGATCCCCGACGCCGTCCCGCTTTCCTTTGCGAAGGTGCGGGCGAGCTGGGCCCAGGTGGGAAATGACACCGAGCCCTACCGGCTCCGAAATACGTTTAGCTTCCAGGACGCCTGGGGAAGCACCCAAACGGTGATTGCCGAGCCCGATCTCGCCAATTCAGACCTCCAGCCCGAAATTACGACCTCCTACGAGGTCGGAGCCGATCTTCGGTTCTTCGACGAACGCGTCCGACTCGACGCGACGTATTATCGCAGTACGACGCGCGATCAGATCATCCGCGTGCCGCTGGCGCGCTCGACCGGGTACCAGACTCGTCTCGTGAACGCGGGCGAGATTCGCAACGAGGGCGTCGAGACGCGTCTTCAGGTTACTGCGATTGAAAACATCGGCGGGTTTGGCTGGGACGTCTCGGTGAACTGGGCTCGTAATCGGAGCACGGTGGTCGAGCTGGCCGAGGGAATCGACTCGTTCGTGCTCGGCCAGGGGCCCTTCGGCGGATTCGTGGAGGCCCGGGAAGGAGGCCGCATGGGCGACATGTACGGCCGTGTGTTCGAGCGCGTTCAGGATGAAAGCAGCGAGCACACGGGCGAGATCATCTACGAAGACGGGCTGCCGCAGCTGACGGACGACGTCCAGAAGGTCGGGAACTACAACCACGACTGGCAGGGCGGCCTCGGGACCACGCTCAGCTACAAGAATCTCCGTCTGAGCATGCTCCTCGACGTCCGATGGGGCGGCCGCATCTACTCCAACACCCACGCCACCGGCATTGAGGGCGGCACGCTGGAAGGCACCACCTGCTGCCGCGCCGATGGACAGGTGAGAGACGAGGAACGGGAGGTGGCCGACGGAATGGTAGTGGGGGACGGCGTCGTGCGGAACGGCGACGGCACCTTCTCGGAGAACACAGAGCGAGCGCCGTACGTCACCTGGCTGCGCCAGTACTACGACCGCTCCAACGTCGAGTCCAATTCCTTCGACGCCACCTACGCGAAGCTCCGCGAGGTGAAGCTGCAGTACAGCTTCTCGCCGAGCTGGCTGACGACGCGCGGCGTTCAAAACGTGGGGATCTCCCTTGTGGGGCGCAACCTGTTCCTCTGGAGCGACGTGCCGCACATCGATCCGGAAACGACCCTCAAGAACGGCGAACAGCGGCTTCCGGGCTTCGAGGTCCAGCAGCTGCCGTCGACGCGAAGCTTCGGCATGAATCTGCGGCTGGACTTTTAGCGCCCTGCTCTCCCTCCTCTCTGCACCGACGCAATTTGGCTGGTAGCTCTCAATTATGATGTCTGCACTTTCTTCCTTCTTTTCGTCGCTTTCTTCTACTCACCGGATGGGCGCGTACGTCGTCGCGACGGCGCTGGCGCTCGTGCTCGTCGTGGCCGGGTGCGACTCCCGCTTCGAGGACGTGAACACCAACCCCAACGAACCGGAGGAGGTGAACCCGAACCTGCTCCTTCCGAACATCATCCGTAGCTCGGTAAACACGTCGGTCAATACGGCCCACACGACCGGCAATCTCGTCCTTCAGTACGTCTCGAAGGTGTCGTTCAACACCGGCGTCGACCGGTACGACTGGGCCGGCGTCGGCTACTGGGAACCGTTCTACGACGACCTCCGCAACGTCGAGGAGGTCATTCGCCTCGGGAAGGAACGGGAGAACCCAAACTACGAGGGCGTTGGGCTCGTGCTCAAGTCCTGGATCTTCTCGATGCTCACCGATGCCTACGGCGACATCCCGTATTCGGAGGCCGTGAGCGTCGACTCGACGAACACGCCCGCCTACGATCCGCAGGAGGAGGTCTACGCGGGCCTCCTGGCCGACCTAGAGCGTGCCAACGACCTTCTCGATCCGAGCGGTCCGTCGATTCGGGGCGACATTCTCTACGGCGGCGACCTCATGAGATGGAAAAAGCTGGCGAACTCACTTCGGCTGCGCCTGCTTATGCGGCTCTCGGAGAAGCAGGGCGCGCTGGAAAGCGTCAACGTGCAGAACGACTTCCAGCAGATCGTCGCCAATGAGCCGGTGCTTGAGGGCAATGAGGACAACGCAGCGCTGGAGTACCTCGACTCGCGGCCAAACGAATGGCCCCGACACACGTCTCGCGTTGGTACCTTCCGGACGTTCAAGATGGCCGAGACGCTTACCGACACGTTGAAGACGTTCGGGGATCCGCGTCTTCCAGTCTTCGCCGACTCGACCGCGGCGCCGGTCTCGGGCGTAACCTGCGATGAACTCGAAACCTACAAGGGCGTCCCCAACGGCCTGACCGACGATGCCTCCGACAACTTCAACGGGGGCCGCGATTGCCAGTCGAGTCTCAACACCGCCCGCTACTTCGAATCGCCCAACGCTGCAAAGGGGCTCATCATGACGTACTCGGAGGTCCTTTTCCTCCGGGCCGAGGCTGCCGCCCGCGGCTGGACGAACGAGGACGCAGAATCCCGCTACGAACAGGGCATCGAGGCTTCGATGAATCAGTACAATCAAGAGATGCCGGCCAACTATCTCGCCCAGCCCGGCGTGCAGTTTGACCAGAGCCGCGCTCTGGAGCTAATTGGCAAGCAGAAGTGGATTGCCCTCTTCTATACCGGCATGGAAGGCTGGTTCAACTGGCGCCGGACCGGCTACCCCGCGATTGAGCCGGCACAGGACAACGTGAACGCCGATGAGATTCCGGTGCGGTTCCGGTACCCGGAAAGCGAGCAGGCCCTCAACCGCGAGAACTACCAGGCCGCTCTGGAGGCTCAGGGACCGAATGACATAAATACGGAAATGTGGCTCCTGGAGTAATCTGCTTCGAATACCGTCACACACAGCAACGCCGGTCCGTGCAAGCGGGCCGGCGTTCGTATTTTGCCCCCACTGCCGACGTTTCCATCCCCCGTTATGAATCACATTCCCGCCGCTCCACTACTGCTCATCGGATTCCTTCTGCTCGGCCTGACGATAGGTACCGCACAGGCCCAGAAGACCCCGGCCCCCGAACGCGACCGTCCGGATACGCTGACGGTAATGTCGTACAACGTGCTATACGCCACGCCGGATGAGGGCACGATTCGGGCCATCGAGAAGGCGGATCCCGACCTCGTGGGGCTCCAGGAGGTAAGCGAACCGCGCCTCCGCTACATTGCCCGCGAGCTCGGATATTACTTCCATCATCACGGCGAGCACGAGGCCAACACCGACAATGACACGGGCCTCCTCAGCCGCTATCCCATCTCTCGGGTCACGCGTTACGGGGCCACCATCTACCTTACGGTGAACGATCCGGTCCACATTGCCAACGTGCACCTCACTCCCTATCCCTACGAGCCCTACGACCTCCGCGACGAGAAAATCACCCCCGAGGAGGCGGTACAGCAGGCGCGGTTTTCACGCTTTCCCGAAATCCAGCCGGTCCTCGACTCGCTCCAGGATCCCCTCGACAGCGGAGCCCCCGTGCTGCTGACCGGCGACTTCAACGAGCCCTCTCACCTCGACTGGACCGCCGAGGCAGCAGCGTCGGGGCTACACATGGGAATGGAGGTCGAGTGGCCGATCTCGAAGGAGATCCTGCGGCACGGCTTTCGGGACGCTTACCGGACCGTGCACCCAGACGAGGTGGAGCGACCGGGCGCAACCTGGACAACCCTGGACGAAGACCCCGACGAGGTTCACGACCGCATCGACTTCGTCTACGTGGCGGGGGACGCGGTGGAGGTGGTCGACGCGTACACGATCGGCCTGCGCGACGAGCCGCCGACCGACGTGGCCGCGTCGGGCTACCCCTCGGACCATCGGAGCGTTGTCGTCACGATTGCCCTCGGCGATTCGTCGGAGTAATCGTCCGAACGTGAGCGAGCAGGAATCTTCCTGGAAGGAGACGCTCGGCACCGCGCGTGAGGGGCTCTCTCCCCTCAAGCAGCCCTGGACAGGGTGACGAGCGGATCGGAAGGCCGGTCAGGTCGATTTTTGAGGACAGCATGGGAAGGACGCCCCACGCAATACGCTTCACGCATCACACCAGGAGTGCCTCAATCTCGTCGTCGAAAAACAGCTCGTTGAGGGTCCATCCATCTGCTCCCTCGTAGAACGTGAACCGCCACCGGAGGCCGTGGACCTCGAAGCGCTCCAGGTATACGAAGCACGCCAACACGCTGGTTGTCGTGTCCTCCCGGACGAGACGGTAGTCGAGGGAGGCGCCGTAGCGGTCGGCAACCACGGCTCGCGTGCGTTCGACTTCCCGCTGAAGCTCGGTCATCTCCTCCTGGGAAAAGGCCCAGTGCGCGCTCAACCGGTCAAACGCCCGGTCCGAATCGCCGTCGTGGAGAAGGGCCATGGCCTCGTCGCAGAGGGCACGCGCGTCGGACATCGTGGAAAGGCCGGGCTCATCCGTCTCGGGGGACGCCTCAGATTCAGACGAGGACGGCTCCGGGTCGGGGTCGTCACTGGACGCCGAAGCAAAGGGATTCTCCTCGTCCGACGCCTCTGGGGATTCATCTCCCGAAGACGACTCGTCGGCCTCATCAGCGAAGGGACTCTCATAATCGTCATCGTCGTCGTCCGTGCCCCAGTCGAATCCGCTGCCGGCGGAAAGGGCCAGTCCGACGACGCTCGCAGAACAGGTCAAGAAGAGAGTGGAAACAGACATCATGGCAGGAGAAACAGAGTCAGGAAACGCGACACGCAATACGGAATCATCCGATCATGTCTGAATGCTGGAAACGGTAGTTCCCCCGAATGAGCGGAGTTTCACCGAAACGTTCCAGCGGAAAACGTCGAACGCTAAGACGTTTTGAGGAGGAATGTCCAGTCATTCAGGTCGGCATTCTTCGTTCGCAGGCAGACACTTCAAACTGGAAACGGTATAAAAGGTAGCGATTTGGGAAAGAAGTGTCCAATCTTTTCGGTGGACAGCGGCCCTCCCATGAACCCATTGCGATCCCGGCCCGTAAGGGGAAAGCTATTCTCGGCATCCTGACCATTGAGCGCCGAAGGAGACGCATGCTCGACGACGTACTTGCGCTGGTTCGCGAGAACGAGCGTTTCTTCGTGACGACTCATCTCGGCCCAGACGGTGACGCCATTGGCTCCCAGATCGCCCTGGCCCGATTTCTTCAGAAGCTGGACAAGAGCGCTGCGATGGTAAACAGCGACGAGGTCTCCTACAACCTCGACTGGATGCCCGGCGTCGAGGACGTGGAGGTCTTCGACGGATCGATGCACCAGCGCGAGGCCCTGGCCGAGGCCGACGTCGTCTTCGTCCTCGACACAAACGACGAGGAGCGCCTCGGCAAGATCGGCTCGATGGTGCGGGACAGCACGGCCACCACTGTTCTCATTGACCATCACCTGGAGCCGGAACAGTGGTTCGACGTGGAGTTCATCCGCGACACGGCGGCGGCCACCGGCGAGCTCATCTACGAAATGGTCGAGGCGGTGGACCCGGGCCTCATCGACGCGGAGGTAGCGACGGCCCTCTATACGGCCATCATGACGGACACCGGCTCGTTTCGGTACAGCAACGTCACCCCTCGACTGCACCGCATCGTCGCCGACATCCTGGAGCGCGGAGATATCGAACCCGCTCCCATCCACGAAACGATTTACGACCGCGAGTCGATGCCCGGTCTTCGCCTCCTCGGGCGCATGCTCAACCGCATCCGACTCCGCTACAACGACCAGCTCGCCTACTCGGTCGTCACGCAGCGCATGGTGGAGGACACCGGCGCAAGCTGGGACGACAAGAAGGGCTTCGTCAACTACGTCCTCTCCATCGAAGGCGTGAAGGCCGCGCTCCTCTTCTCCGAGGTCGACGACGGCTCCAAGATTAGCTTCCGCTCCGAGGCCGACGTGCGGGTCGACGAGTGGGCCCGCCACTTCGGGGGCGGCGGGCACCGCAACGCGGCCGGGGCGTACGTCAAGCGCCCTACGTTCGAAAACGTAATTGAGGACGTGATCGACGCCGCCCCGCGCTTTATCGACTTTGAGGCCTCCTACGCGCCGGGCGACGACCTCTCGCCGGAGGACGAGGCGTATCTGGAAACGCTGATGGAGCGCCAATCGGAGTAGGGCGCCCGGGCCAAAGGAGAGCGGGGGTCCATTCATTGCGTGTGAAGTGCCCTCCACAGTCCGAAGGGGGGTTGACGGGATCGGCGGTGGGAATTAACCTGACGAACAGAGGGCCTCGCGTCGTCGGGCGGCATCCGCCGGCGGATGGAGGCGTCTCTGCGCCCACCTCCCCTTCTCACCGCTCCTGATCGATGACCGTCACCACCACGACGACCGCCCCCGTCGACCTCGACGTCGATCTGCTCCTCCTTCCGTTCACCGCAGACCCGGCCGATCCCCTGGTCGACGCCCTCGCACGTACGCTGGGGACAGCCGTGGCCCGCGCGGCCGCCGACTTTTCGGCGGACGAGGGCGACGTGCGGGTGGCCTACCCGGAGCACAGCGTCGCCCCCCGTGTGGCCCTCGTCGGGCTGGGCCCGGCGGCCGACCTCGACGAAGAGGGCCTGCGGACGGCCGCCGCGGCGGCCAGCGCCACGGCCCACGACCACGACGCCGACGCGGTGGGGGCCCTGATGCCCGCCGAGGGGGGGCTCTCGGAGGGGGCGGCGGCTCAGGCGCTCGCCGAGGGCTTCGTACTGGGCGCCTACCGGTACCGGACGTACAAGACGGACGACGACCCTGCCGGCCCCACAACGCTTGCCGTGCACGTGGGGGAGGAGCACGACGCCGACGCCGTGGCGGCGGGCGTCCGGCGCGGCGACCATCTCGCGGCGGCAACCGGCACGGCCCGCGACCTCGTCAACCGCTCGCCCCACGACAAGACCGCGGAGGCCTTCGCGGGGCTCGTGGCCGACTCCGGGGCCGAGCACGGCTACGCCGTGGAGACGTGGGAGGAGGACCGCATCCGGGCCGAGGAGATGGGCGGCCTCCTGGCGGTCAATCGCGGGAGTTTCGACCCGCCCACGCTGTCGGTGCTCACCTGGGCCCCGGACGAGGCCGTCAACGACCGGCCCGTCGTGGTCGTCGGCAAGGGCGTGATGTTCGACACCGGAGGCCTGTCGCTGAAGGACACGAAGGGCTCGATGGACAAGATGAAGTCCGACATGGGCGGGGCCGCCGCCGTGGTCGGGCTCTTCGAAGCGCTGGCCGACCGCGACGTGCCCCTCCACGTCGTGGGCCTCCTCCCGGCCACCGACAACCGCCCGGGCCGCAAGGCCTACGTGCCGGGCGACGTGATTGAGATGCACTCCGGCGCCACCGTGGAGGTGATGAACACCGACGCGGAGGGCCGCCTGCTGCTGGCCGACGCCCTGTCCTACGCCTCCTCGACGTACGACCCTCCCCTCGTGGTGGACGTGGCCACCCTCACTGGCTCGTGCATCGCGGCCCTCGGGTCGCAGGCTGCCGGCGTCATGGCGAGCGAGACCGACGCGGCCGCCGAGCGCCTCTACGCCATCCAGCGGGCCGGGGAACGGACCGGCGAACGCGTGCATCCGTTGCCTATGTACAAGGAATACAAGAACCACCTCGACAGCAACGTGGCCGACCTGACGAACATCGGGGGCCCAAAGGCCGGGGCCATTACCGCCGGGAAATTTCTGGAACATTTTGTGGACGCGCCCTGGCTGCACCTCGACATTGCCGGGCCTGCTTTTTTGGAAACGTCGACCGGATACAACCCCAAGGGCGGCACCGGCTTTGGCGTGCGCCTGCTGGCGACGTATCTCAACAACTACGTCGCGGCGAAAGCACAGGCATGACCCTTGCGTGGGTCTTTTGACTGACCGTTCTTCCCCGACAGATCCCCAACGACATTCCTATGCGCATTCAGCGACCCACCTTCCAGCGTCCCGAACCGCCGGCCCCGAACGGCT
>CAZSBW010000070.1:0-10475 GCA_964604815.1 uncultured Salinivenus sp.
TCTACAGAAACACCTCAATCGTCCCCAGATGCATGCCGGTTCGCACGTACGGCTCCAGGACGAAGGCATAGCCGAGGCGCACGTCGAGCTCGCCCAATTGCTGCCGGACGCCAAAGCCGCCGCTGGGCCGGAGGCCCTCGACAGCGTCCACGCCGACGCGGTCGACCCCGGCCCGCAGCGACAGAATGTCGACCGGCCGGTAGGAGGCGCCCAGACGGCCCCGAAGCGTGTGCAGAAGAAACGACTCACTTCGCGTTTCCTGACGGGGCCCGCCCGAGGTTGGGATGACACGGTCCGGAACCCGCCGGTCGCGCCCCACGACGCGCGACTCCACCTCGCCCAGTAGGTGCAGCCGATCATCCAGCAGGGTGTAGCTTCCCCCCAGGCGCACCCGAACCGGAAACCGGTCGGTTCGCGACTGCCCCCCGAGCGCAGACGTGTCCCACTCGTACTTCGCCAGCAGATCGGACACGGCTCCTGCCAGCCTCAGCTGCGACGACACGCGGTACGTCACGCCAAGATCCAACCCAAATCCCCGCACCGGGCTCGTGTCGGGCACGACGTCGGACTGGTAGAGTGTGAAGCCGACCCCGACCGACAACTGCTCGGCAAAGCGATTGCCGAACGCCAGCGACAGGGCAAACTCGTCGGTAGAGAGCGTTTCGGTGTGCACCCCGTCGGCGTTGCGCCCGTCGATGTTGCTCACCCCTGCGTGGATGAGCCCCAGCCCCACGCCGGCCGTCGGGCCCAGCGGCGTCGTGAACTCGAGTGACTGTAGCTGTCGGTCGTATGCAAGCAGGGCGACGGAGCCGGACACCCGCTGGCCGCTGGCCGCCGAGAGCAGCGCGGGATTGTAGTACGGGCTTACGTCCTCGGCCGGCGCGGCCACGAGGGCATTTCCCATCGCGACGCCCTGGGCGTCAAATCCCATTCGGGAAAAGGCCCCCGCGCCGAGGCCCTGTCCGTGCGCGGCAGTCCATACGCCTCCGCCGAGAACGAGACACGCAACGAGGAGCCGCACGAGGACGGGTCGCAACGAACCGGACGAGACCGAAAGCATCGATCGAGTGTACGTGCTACGAGAGGAACGAACGGAATCGCTAATTGGCGAGAAGAATTTTGCCCTGTACGACGGTGCCGCCGAGATCAACCTCGTAGAAGTACGTACCGGTGGGCACCCGGAGTCCCTGCTCGTCGGTTCCGTCCCACACCGTCTCCTGCTGGCCGTCCGATTTCTGTTCGGTGATCGAACGCACCCGGTTCATGGCAAAGTCGTAGATGGTCACCGTCACGGACCCGGCCTCCTGCAACTCATAGGCGACCCGGACGATTTCGTCTCGGGAGGGGACGAAGGGATTCGGATACGCGTACGTCGACACGTCGGGGACCTGCTCGCTGGGCTCCTCCGGATTTACAGGCACTTCGGCCCGAAAGAGCTGCCACTCGGGGCTGCCCGTGAGAAGCTGCGGCTCCTTGGCCCGGTCGAGCCGAAGCAGTCCGCTGTCGGTCCCCACCCAGAGCGCCGCGTCCGTCCCCGCCACCGCCTGCACCGACACGTCGGACGGCAGGACGCGATCGTCTCGTTGAACCGGGAAGTCGTCGATAGAGCGCCACGTCTCCCCCTGATCGGCGGACACAAACAGTCCGGTCCGGGAAGCCGCGTAGACCCGTCCCTCCCGGGCCGCTACGTCGAAGATGCGTTCCCCAATGAGCATCTGCCGGAAGGTGGTCCCGCCGTCGGGCGTGACCGCCATCCCAAACCGCTGGAGCGGGCCGCTTTGCTGCTGGCCGGCCCACGTCGCCACCCACACCGGATTGCGCCCCCCAGCCCGAGGTTGTTCGGCCAGATCCGCCACGAACTCACCGGGCAAGCTGTTCGCCGTGTCGGCCACGCCGAATCGCCGCCACGCTCGATCGCCGTCGGGGGTCCCGTCTGCGGGCCTCGACCGGTTGAGTCCCTTCGCCGTTCCGGCCCAGACGGTCCCGGTCTCGTCCACCAGAACACTAAAGCCGAGGTGGTTCAGGGAGCCGCTTCCCTCCTCGGGCGGTCCAACGAACACGTCAGTCGGGGTGGTCGGATCGATCGATTGACTCGTGTCCGGGGGGAGGACCGCTCGGGTCCAATCCGGTTGCTCATTGTTTCTCCAGTTTGCCGTCCACCGAATGCCGCTTCGCCCACCGGCCACCCACACCGTGTCGGCCGTGGGCCCGAAGGCAAGGGCCTGCGGGGTGCTTTCGGCCTGCTGCGTGATCGGCATTGCCGGTAGGGTAGACTCGCCATACGCCACGCTATCGTCCGAGGTCTCGTCGAGCTGGGGCGGAATTGTTCTGAACGAATCCGCCCCCGTCGACACCACAAAGCCCCCGGCGCCCAGCACGTCTCCCCCCGTTTCAAACGTCAGTCCCGCCCACACCAGGGACCGGGCGGGCGACACCCTCCGCGCCTCGATCGCGGAGACGACGTTGTCTCCCTCATTCAACGCCGATACGTCCGCAACCAGGACAGCATCTCTCCCCTCCTCGTACACGCTCAGCAAGGGACCAATCCACACCGCCTCGTCCGTCGCCTCCAGGACCTGCACCCGATTGCTAACAATGTTGGGAGGGGGCGCCAACTGCCGAGCTTGTTTCTGCCAGAGCGCCGGCTGGGCCTGCGCGGCCGGCGTCCCCAGTCCAAGAAGTAACAGCAAGACGCTCAGGCGCTTCATCATCGACTTGGCTTGCGAACGTTGACGATTCGAGTGTGCATTGAAGGCGTGTCGAAGCCGGCCCCGAGCCGACGAGCTCCGCTATTCCGCGATGAATCGAAGGCGCCCCACGTTCTGATTGCTCGCGAGACTATCGTCGTCCACCGCAAAGACCCGTACCGTGAAGACCTCGTCGAGTGAGAGCGGAATACCACTGAGAATAAGGGTGTCCCGATACGCAGAGCCCGACTCGGACGGAAGCGTGCCGGTGAGCGTGCCTCTCGGGTTGGACGACGGCTCAATCGTAAACACGACGCGATCCACCCGTCCATCCGGATCCGTCGCCGTCGCGTCAATCTGGAGCGGCACCTGTGCGAGCGAGTCTTCAATCAGACGGGGGGGCAGCTCTGCCGCCTCGACACTGTCCGGAATGACGTCCAATCCGGACACCGACGGCGCTCGGGGATCGTCTGGGCGAGACACCTGATCGCAACCCAGAAGACAGGCCCCCATTCCCATCACCGCGCCCAACAGACACGCCCGTATAGTGGAAACAGAACTCACAGCGTCGTAAGCGGTCGGATGCTAAAGCAGAGGATAAAAATGACGATGGCGAGATAGCCGAGCCTGCGGCGGGTTGGGGTCAGCGACTGCGGGTTCACGACCGGCGGATGTTCGACCCGAATGAGAAACACGATGAGCAGGGCGAAGACCAGCCAGCCAGAGTACCCGAACTGCATGAGTGCAGGCCCAATGAGTTTGGCACTGCCGACCCCGGCCATGAGTCCGGCGAGGCCCTTCATCGTCGCCGTGTTGATTCCGCCGAAGATGCGGTACAGGTATCCGAGGTAGATGATCGCCAGTATGCCCCAGGACAGAAGCCCCCAGAGCGCGCCCACCTCGTACAGGGCGGGCCGCACTTCAGCAATGAACCCCATTCCCCCAGACAGCAGGAGAACAAACACGAAGGTCCGGGCGAACCAGCGGTGCCACTTGTCTCCCAGCAGGGCGTAGAGCACGTGCCCGCCGTCCAACTGTCCCACGGGGAGCAGGTTGAGGGCCGTAAAGAAGAGCCCCAGCCATCCGGCAAAAAGCACCGGATAGTGATAGACTTCGTACATCGGCGGTACGTTCGCAAAAAATTGCGACAGAAACCAGAAGAGAGGCGTCTGCCCCACGACGATGACGATTGCGTTCCCGGCCGGCTCGGGCGGCGCGTCGGGAAACGTGCCGTACTGGCGGATGTGCTCCTTCAGCACCTCGTGTCCCTGGAGATCGAGCAGATATTCGGGCGGGGGAAGGGTCGCAAATCCGTAGATGAGCGCCCCCAATGCCACGACGAAGCCCGCGAGCGGTCCTGCCACCCCGATGTCAAAGAGCTTGCGGGTGCTGGGAATGGCCTGCCGGATGCTGATGACCGCTCCGAAGGTCCCAATGGGATTGATCTGCGGAAAAAACGGAATGTAGTACGGCAGCGAGGTGTCGACGCGGTGCCGGCGAGCGGCGAAGTAGTGTCCAAACTCGTGCACCGTGAGGAATCCGAGCAGGGGAAGCGCGTACCGGACGCCATCCACCAGCCACGCCTGCGGCACGCTCATGAAGAGGAGGGAGATGGTCTCCCCCTGCGCTTCGTAGTAGAGCCACCGGCCCGCCCACTGTGCCCCGGCCCAGACCGTAGTAACCACAGTGACCCCGAACAGCAGCAGGTGCAACCAGGGCCGATCGGTGGCCTCCCGGCGCTGCGCCGTTGCAGCCACCTTGGGCGGCTCGGCACCGTCCTGCTCCGAATCAGGCGGGCCGTCGTCGGACGGCGCGGATCCGACCTCGGAGGAAGATGAGCTGGAAGAACGAAAGGAATCCACGAGCGAACAGATTGATCGACATTAGACGACCCATCCCCCTTGAAACGAGAGCCCCCTCAAACGGCATTATTCCCCTACCGGAGCGACGTAAGCCCCGCCTCAATCCGCTTCAGTGCCGTTTCGAGGTCCTCCATCGAAGAAGCGTACGAGAGCCGAAGACCATCGGGCGCCCCGAACGCCGTTCCCGGCACCAGGGCCACGTGGTGCTCCTCAAGCAGGTAAAAGCACAGGTCGCTGCTATTACCAATCGTCTCCCCATCGGGCGTCTCAGCCCCAAAGAAGGCCGACACGTCGGGGTACAGGTAAAACGCGCCCTGCGGGGTCGGACACCGGAGCCCGTCGATCTCGCGCAGGTGCTCCAGCACGTGATCGCGACGGCGCCGAAAGGCCGCCACCATTTCGTGAACGGGTTCCCGGTCCATCTCCAGGGCCGCCACACCCGCCTTCTGCGAGATACTGCACGGCGCGGACGTAAACTGGCCCTGGATCTTCGCCGATGCCTCGGCGATGGGCTGAGGCGCAGCCATGTAGCCGAGGCGCCAGCCGGTCATCGCAAAGGCCTTCGAGAAGCCGTTTACCGTGATCGTCCGATCCTTCATCCCCGGAAACGACGCGAACGCCCGGTGTTCAGCGTCAAAGAGCACGTACTCGTAAATCTCGTCGGAAATCACGAAAACGTCGTCGTGCTGCCGCAGCACCTCCGCGAGGGCCGCCAGCTCCTCCGGCGGGTACACCGAACCGGTGGGATTGGACGGCGTGCAGAGGATGACGACGCGGGTGCGCTCCGTGAGTGCCTCCTCCAGCTGCTCCGGCGACAGCCGGTACTGGTCCTCCACGCCGGTAGGCACCACCACCGGCTCGGCCCCGGCAAAGCGGGCCATCTCCGGGTAGCTCACCCAGTGCGGGGCGGGCACGAGGACCTCGTCGCCCTCGTCGCAGAGGACGTGGATCGCGAGGGCCAGCGACTGCTTCGCCCCGTTCGAGCACACAATCTGCTCCGGCACGTAACCCAGGTCGTTGTCGCGTTGGAGCTTCTCGCAGATGGACTGCCGCAGCTCCATGGTGCCCGGATTTTCGGTGTAGTGCGTGAAGCCGTTTCGGATGGCCTGCACGCCGGCGTCGGCGATGGGGGCGGGCGTGTCAAAGTCGGGCTCCCCTGCACTCAGGGCCACCACCGGATGGCCGTCCCGCCGCATCTCGGCGGCGCGGGACTTCATGGCGAGCGTGGCGGAGGGCTGCATCTCGGCCACGCGCTCGTTTAGACGAAGGGAACGGGTTGGGGCGGACATAAGCGGATGCGGAGAAGCGTATGAGAGCGGACAGACAGCAGATTCGATTGTTACCCGGACCGGTTTTTTTCTCAAGCCCGGCGCGCCTTCTTCTGTTCCAGGGCTTCCACCACCGGCGGCGGGACGAACTTCGACACGTCCCCGTCCCACCGATGCGCATCGCGCACCATCGACGAACTGATGAGCGCGTACTCCTCGGAGGTCATGAAGAAGACGGTTTCCAACTCCGGAGCGAGCTTGCGGTTCGCGAAGGCCATGCGGAACTCGGCGTCAAAGTCGCTCACCTGCCGCAGGCCCCGCACGAGGGCGGCGGCGCCTGTGTCCCGGGCCCGGTCCACAATGAGGCCCTCGTGCACCGCCACGCGGACGCCGTCGAGATCCTGCGTGCACCGTCGGATGAGTTCGGTACGTTCCTCCGTCGAGAAGAGCGTGTTCTTCTCCACGTTCACGCCGACGGTCACCTCCACTCGATCAAACAGGCGGAGCGCGCGCTCTAGCACGTCGCGGTGGCCGAACGTGAAGGGATCGAACGTTCCGGGGTAGAGGGCAAAGTCGTTATCCATGGAAGGAGGAGTGTCAGGCAGGAGAACTCGCCGAATCGTCGCCGGACGGGGTCCTGTCATCGGCGGTTGCCGTCTCGTCGTCTTCGTCCTCCTCGGGCGGCAGAGGCGGACGGAAGAGACTCACGATGGTGCGGCCGTACGGTCGACTCGTCATGAGGTGCGGATGCTCGTCGAACCAGTCGTGAGAGCTGTGCTCCAGCGTAAAGACCCCGTCGACCTGCAGTTCTGGAATCGCGAGATCGGGCATGTCCTGCATCGCGTCGAGCTTGTAGGGCGGATCCGCCATAATCAGGTCGAGTTCCGGCCCCTCGTACTGGCGGAGGTACTCCACCGCGTCGGCCTGAATAAAGATGCACTTCTCCTCCACACCCAGCTTCTCGGCGTTGGCCCGGGCAAAATCGAGCACGTTGCCGTTCTGCTCCACGAACGTCACGAGGGACGCCCCCCGACTAATGGCCTCAAGCCCCAATGCGCCGGTGCCCGCAAACAGATCAAGCACCTCCGCCCCGTCGAGATAAATCCGCGCGTCAATGAGGCTGAAAAGCGACTCGCGCACGCGCTCCGTGGATGGACGTGTCTCGTGTCCGGAGGGGGACTTGAGGCCGTGTCCCCCAAACTCACCGGCAATAATTCGCATGGTAGGCAGAGCAATTGATGGATGACGAACCAACTTTCGCGACGCACTGGACAAGCCATCAGAGTCGTCGTGCCCAGGCACAATGGCTACCCCACGAATTCGTCCAGGGCCGCCCCGATGCAGGGCGCATACGCACACGGCTCCGGTCCCGTATCCTGATCCGCTCGGACCCGCACCACCTGGAAGGGATTGAGAAGTTCCGGCGCACGGTCGAAGATGGTGACGAACGGGGCATAGTTCCCCACGTCCACGTCAAGGCCGTACAGGAACAGGCGCCCCACCGCATCGAGCGGCACGTCGACCCGATTCATGAACCCGACAGCAAAGTAGGCCCGATTTTCCGGACTGTGGGCCTCCTCTGCAAAGTGGGCATGGTACCACTCCCGATTTCGGGACAGGGAATATTCGGTGTGCGTCGGGTACTGGCCCACAGCCAGGGTATACGGACGCAGCGCCTCCTGGGCCGATCCTCCTCCCCGCTCGGCACGACTCATGACGCGAGACGACGCCTCCGAACTGACGACCCAGGTGTGCTTGGTCACAGGAAGCGTGGTCACGAGCTCGCTCATATGCTCCTCGACTGCCTCCGACACGGCGAGCACGTGCACCCACATAAACGGATCGCCCTCGCTATCTTGCTTGGTCCGCACTGTTTGGGAGGACATTTCCAGTTCCTCCGCCGAACGCGCCCCCGTAACGAGTGCAGCCTGCTGCATCAACTGCCGCTTGCGGTCGCGCACGGGAACGTCGGAGGAGACGGGCGTAAAGAAGCTATAGCTGTCCAGGGGATGGACGACCACCCGCAGCTCGCGGGCCTCCGTTCCCTGAAACGCTTCCGCGAGCACAGATCCCACCTCTCCAATCCGCTGGGTGTCTCCGCTTTCGTGGAGCAACGCCCGGGCGAGGTCGAAGGAAAACTCATTCCGGCCGACACGGAGAAGCCGATGCTCCTGACCCGACCGCTTGACCTCAGCGTGCCGAAGCGTGTTTCCCTGTATGGTGATGGCTGCCGAGACCGTCTCGCTCATACGAATGCGTGAGGAAGCCCGCTCGTCTTCCCCTCATTGACGAGTAGGCTTGTTCCCCCTGACGTAATTGATGTCGCACGAATAAACGTATTTCTGCGTGTCTACCTAGCAGGCTGTTGCGCATAGATCCGCCTTCCTTCTTCCTTCTAACTTTGGTAGACGTACGTTCGTGTATTCGTCGATTGCGGAAACGCGTTCGTCTACTGAATGCATCTCGTACCAGAGTTCTTGCTGGAAGACTGCCCGACCGTCAATGCGCAACAGGTGCTAGCCCCCAGGACCGTGCCCCCCATCAGACGAAACGTGTCTTCATGGACTTCTCCGCGGATCGGTATGTTCGCTAACAGAACGGGACCGTCCATCTCCTCCCCGACATCTTCTCTCGCCCCGGCCCGCAAGCGTTGTTACCGGCCCTCCGCGCAGGCTCACTCCCAACTGGCGGAATTGGTCTTCGTCGGATCGCCGGTCAACGTGCCGATCTTGTCCTTCGTGTCGGGATCTTCAAGAAGATACGTCTCCACCCGTCCCGTGTCGCTGAGCGTATACTGAAACTGTTTGCCCGTTCGAGGAGAATGCAGCAGCGAATCGAGATTGACGTTCCACGACGTGTCGCGTTCGGCGGAGAGGATCGTATCTCGCTCAATGTGATTCAGAACCAGTTCCAGCGAATCCGGGAAAGAGGTGCTGTCCTTCTCGTAGTCGATGAGCGCAGTCCGAAGATGAGACATTCGATCACGGGTCTGCTCGGTCAGTTCCTGCTTGCGCTCAATCCGATTGTAAGGCTCGGTGATCGAATAATACAGGTAGTAGCCGAGCCCAAGGATGAGGACTGCCAGTGCGACTTGAAGCCCGATCCGAATCTGTTCGCTACGCGATGCCATGTGAGAAAGTCGTTGGGTGATGACGGAAACGCTCGCGGTGTGCCACGCCGAAGGGAGTGCGCGCTCACAGTTGCTGCGTGAAGCGTATCCTCCGATGACGAGTCACTGCCATCGCCGAAAATAGGAGGAACCCGAGCGAAATGCAATCTCCATTTCCGTAACTATTTTCGAGAGCAACTCTCCGGCCCTCGGAATTTCTTTTTTCCTGCGTTGGATTGTCAAAAACAAACCGATCCCCGTAGTGTTGGAGTCGACTACTCGTGCTTTCGTCTCGTCCCTTCAGCCGGCATCTGCCATGATGAACCTGCTCATCAACGTTGATCACGTCGGCACCCTTCGAAACGCACGGGAAGAGACTTTTCCCGATCCCGTCCACGCGGCGGCCCGCTGCGAGCAGGCCGGGGCCGACGGCATCGTCTTCCATCTGCGCGAGGACCGGCGTCACATTACGGAGCGCGACGTTCGCCTGCTCGACGAAACGGTTCAGGGCCGGCTCGACTTCGAGCTTTCGACCAACGAGGACGTCGTATCGATCTGCTGTGACGTAGTGCCGGACCTCGCCACCCTGGTACCGGAACGCCGCGAAGAGGTGACGACGGAGGGCGGCCTCGACGTGGAGGGCCATCGGGACCGACTCGACACGGTCATCGCGCGGCTGCTCGACGCGGGCGTCGAGCAAGTCAGCCTCTTTGTCGACCCCGTCCCGGAACAGATCGAAGCCGCCGCCGCAACCGACGCGAACTGCGTCGAGCTCCACACCGGCGACTTTGCCGACGCGCCCACTGAGGCTGCCCAACAGGACGAAACGAAACGCCTTGCTCGGGCCGCCGAACGGGCTCATGAGGCTGGTCTCCGCGTTCACGCCGGGCACGGACTCAACTACCGCAACGTGCCGCGCTTCCGCGACACCGTTCCTCACGTCGCAGAGGTCTCCATCGGGTTCGCCGTCGTGGCCCGCTCTGTCCTCGTCGGCCTGGACCAGGCCGTACGGGACATGCGTGCAACGGTAAAGGGATATTAACTCTCATTCCGCGTTGTGCAGCGTCGCGTGATTACCGGTACGTGGAAAAGCTTCGACAATCCGACTTTGCCTGCGGGGGTGTACACTCCCGAAGATCATGATCTTTTCTCGTTGAGATGCTTCCCGTACGTCCTCACGGACCGGTAGAGTCGGGCCGGGCGCGTGAGATGTAGAGCAGCCGACCTGATACCTGCTCCGCAACATACCCTCGCAACTTTTCACCCCTCTCCCCTTCAACCGTTCCCCCAATTCTATGGAGGAGCCGTCGTCCTTTTTCGAAGACGTTCCGGAAGATCACAAGAGCGGCTACGTCGCCATTGTGGGCAAGCCCAACGTGGGCAAGAGCACGCTCATGAATGCGATGCTCGGGCAAAAGCTGTCCATTGTCACACGCAAGCCGCAGACGACCCGGCACCGCATCATCGGCATTCACTCCAGCCCGGAGCATCAAGTCATCTTCCTCGACACGCCGGGCATCATCGATCCCCGCTACGGCCTGCACGAGGC
>CAZSBW010000071.1:0-10412 GCA_964604815.1 uncultured Salinivenus sp.
GGGCGCGGCTGCTTCCCGCTTACTGATCCGTGAATGGGATTTCACCGATCAGTGTCGGATTATGAGATTAACCGCAGGACGCTGGTGCTCTCTTCGTGAGTTTCTGCTCCATCTCAGGAGTGGGTGTGCATTTTTGGCCGGATCCAAAAATGCACGAAAAAGATCGCGGCCACGTGGGATGACCCGCAAGGGGCCCCTGTGAAGAAATCGACTGAGATCTTCCTGGGAATCTGAGATTCCCTGCCTCCAGCTCTCCAAGACGCCGATTTCTTCGAGGCCGGAAAGGACTTTCTTCCGCACCAGAAAGCCCACCGGCATCGGGACGGCGTCCGGTGATTAATCTCAAAAGGTCACAGAGATCGGTAAAGACGAACCCCGGCCGGTAGCATACCACGGCCCTTCCCGAACGGGGAATGTGGTTTGCCTACTTGTGCACGGAGCAGTAGAACCGGTGCGAGAGCGGGGGCCAATTGGGGAGCGTGGGGACCGCAGCGCAGATGCGCGGTCCGGGGGAGGGTCGGAAACGTTCGTTTCACGAGGAGCTGCCAGGGCGCCCGGCTTCTCCCGAAGACGCCAGATGCCGTATCCCATCCCGATGAGCGCAAGCACGATCAGGTCCAGAGGCGCGCCGCCGACGTCAGGAAGAAGCTGGATGCCCGCCCGCATCACCGGGCGGGGGGACCGTTGGGCAGGCGAACGGGCGGCTTTCTGCTCAGGAGAAAGGGCAGCAGATGAGTGCGAACTGGACTGATCCATCGTCTGGAACGACGAAGAGGCGGAGGGTCCGGATTGGGGAAGCAGCATTCCGAAGACGAGAAGAAGCCCGACGAAGCGCGCTGCCTTTGAAAGGGAGGAGGCAAACATGGCACGTCTGATTGGTTTGGCGAAGTAAGCGTTCGAAAAGAGTGGGACGCGCGGTTAGGAGCACACGTCTGAAAAGTCCTGGCTGTACGGAACCACCACCCGGTCCTCTTCAATCGTCGCAGTATCGCGGGCGGGAACGAGATCGGTGCCTTCGTATCGGTCGCCGTCGTAGGTCGTGTACATGTCGTACCGCGTATCCTGCTCGAGGCCGTCGAGCCGAAGCTCCGCATATTTGATGTAGGTTGGATTGTCGGGGTCGTCCATGACCCATTTGATTTTGTCGTCGCCCGCTGTGTGCCAGGTTGCGCCCGTGGGGGCGTCGTGGGATCGATAGTAAATCGTGAGGGTGGGGACGGACGTGATGCGCACTTTTTGGTCGCCCGGGCACTCCGGATGGCCGCGGAAAAGCGCGTCGGTGCGAGGGATCGAGGACGACTCGGGGAGCGTCATGGAGACAGTCCCGTTGCTCGGGTCGACGCCGCCTATCGTGCGGGTCTGACCGTCCCGCGTCTTGGCGGTAAGCTCATAATCCTGGTAACACGGGACACTCGATTTCCCGAGAAGGGTGGACATCGGGGTCGTTTCTGACAGCGCGTCGAGGGATTTCGTGTTGCTGTACTTGCGACCGGGACGTTCGAGGGCAATCGCGACGCTTCCGGCCTGTCCGTTTTTCTCGATCTGGACTGTGGTTTCCAGCTTGCAGGACGTTTTGCTCCGGCTGCCCCAGGCCCACCACCGCGAAGAGGTCGTCTTCATGGGACGCCAGTTAAAGCCGAGCGCGCTGTTTGCGTGATCTGGATCGTCGAACAGGTTGGGGCCGCCCGCGGCCGGGGGCTGCCTGCTCGAATTGAGGGACTGGACGGTAACCGTCGTATCGGGATGCCAGGTGCCGGCGTCCGCATCATAGCGAAAGAGTTCGAGCTCGTCTCCCTCCTGAAGGGGATCGCCCGTGGAGGGATGCACAGCGTCCGCAGGCAGCCGGACGGTGGTCTGTGTGTGGGTCTTGTTCTTTCCGGGATTGGTAATGCGAGACACTGCCTCCCCGCTCTCGTCTCGAATGCGGAGGTTTAAGTATCCGACCACGCCAAAGCGTTCGGTCTGGTTGTTCGTCTCGATGGTTCCGTTGGCCGGCAGGGCGTCCATCGTCGCGTCGGTGGGGGGGTAGTGACTGAGGTCGATGGTGAGCTGGCCCTCGGCCGTGGTCTGTGCCGTTTCGAGCCTGCTATCGGAAGGGATGTGGAGGCCGGCCCGGCCGTCCCGATGTTCGGAGGACGTTTCGACCGTGACGGCTTTAGCTACGTTTCCGTCGCTGGCCTCACCGGATCGGTCGCGCACGCTGGAGGTTCCTTCGGGCTGCTGCCTCGGGTTTTCGCTCAGCAGATCGAGCGTAAACTGTTTGGTGCCGGGGGCGTGGATCTCGATCACTTCACTCGTGGGTTGGTAGCCTTCGGCGGTGGCCACCACGCGGAGGCGGACCGGGGCGTTGGAGCTCGGTTGGCGGCCGTTTTGGATGCCGAACGACGCTAGGCCGCCTTCGATTTGCTGGGACGATAGGGGGTCGCTGTACATGTCCACGACGGCGTTCCCGTCGGCCCCTTTAAAGCGGAGCGTGAGGGGCGTTTCGACGAGCTCGCCGGTAGCCGCGTCCACAGCCTGACCGGAGACGGTCGTCTCGATGGGGGCGAGCTCGACAATAACGCCCATTGAGTCGACCGCCCGCTGGGCCGCTCCGAAGTCGCACCCTCCCGTGAGGAGGAGAAGGGCCAGGGCAAAAACATACACGGAAGCGGTTGTTTGAGAGGAAAAAAACTGCATGGGGCTAAGACGATACATGATTGTGGGGCTTAAATTGAGATACTAAATCCGAGAGAGAAGTACGGGAACAGGTGGAACGAGCGGAGGGCGTCGTTCAGGGTCGACTCGTGATTCGTCGTGGCGGAAATGAGGCCCGTTCCGTTCATCTGGACCTTCGGCTGAGCGACGTACATGACGCCGAGATCGACGTACAGGTCGAAGCGAGAGCCCTTCACCGCATTGCCAAAGCCGATGCCGAGGTACGGATTGAGGCGGTTTGCGAAAGAGACCTCCGCGTCGAGATCGCCGAGTTCTTCGGGCTCAAAGGTTTTCTGCTGAACCGTGTAGCTCTCGACCGGCTGGGCGTGTCCCTGCACCCGGGTTCCGTTGTAGAGGCCGCCCGCCGACAGGCGAAAGGCATTGCCGAAGGGATGCCAGTCCAGAAACAGACGGACGGCGGCCAGACGCACGTCCACCTTGTACTTAACGTCAATCTCTTCCTGCAGGACGCCGCTGTGGCGAAAGGGAAAGTAGGACCCGCCCGCTCGCGCGTTGAACCGATCGGTCAGCCGGACCGTGAGGTCGGCCCCGATGCCCAGCGTGCTTGCCTGGTAGCCGAACGCGTGGCGCTGACCCCAGGCGGCCCTGGGGGAGAGGGCGAGCATCGCCCCCGCAACCGCCAGAACGAGGAGAACGACAGCGAAATGGGACCGGAAAAGCGAGCGAGGCGTCATGGCAGTCGAACGCGGGAAATTCGGAGAGCACGGACACTCGATTGAGCATGCCCGTTGTTCGGCAACGTCGGGATGTCTGCCCAATCTGCACTCTCAATGTCCCGGTGCCACGCTCAAACGTCGATACGCAACTGTTCGTAGTTCGCCTGGCCCGCTTCGATCACGAGTCGGATTAAAGATCAGCAAATCGGTCCCTTGAATGGGAAACGCTTCGGGGGAACCCGATCGACCGCCAGTTTCGGTATGCATGACGACGGATGGCGTCCAATCCATCCACCGGGAACGCTCTTTTTGTTGACGGTTCTTCTTCTACCAGATGCGAGTATTCGACGTCCATTTTGGTCCACAATGTGCCAGTAGGGACGCATGGCGATGCGGTACCTGTTTAGCGATGGTGGAGAGCAAGAAGGAAGCGACCGTTGCGTCCTTCTCCAACACTGGACTCCGGATCTTCACTCCGTTTCGTCCGGAGTTGACGAGGACGCCAAGACCTCACGCGGAGTCATCCCTCTGAACGAAGCGATTTTTCGTTAAACAGGTACGCGATCCGGCGCGTCGCTCCCCAGTGCAGCCTCAACTGCTCCATTGTGAGATTTCTTGGGCACGGACGTGGGCCGGCTATTTCACGACGGTCATCTTCCGCGTCTTGACCGCGTTCCCGACCTTCAGGCGAACCCAGTATGCGCCGCTCCCCAGCCTGCTCGCGTCGAGCCGAAGAACGACCTGTTCGCCGGGCGTCGGGCGGCCCGTGTAGGCCGTAGCGACCCGCTGCCCCAGCGTATTGTAGAGGATCACGGTCGCCCTCTGCGACTCCTTTACCGCAAAGGTCAGGCGGGCGGTGGTTGTGACCGGGTTGGGGGCCGGCGCCGTCAGACGGACTCGTTTCTGCATCCGAATTTCGGTCGCGACCACGCGGTTGAGGTGGACTGTGCCGTCGGTGTCGACTTGCCGCAGGCGGAACTCGTGCGTGCCGGGTCCAAGACCGCTCGCGTCGAACTGGTAGGACTCCGGCTCGGACGTTGTGCCCGCGCCCTCCACGAAGCCGATCTGCTCCCACGTCGTGGAGGGATCCTGGGGAGCCGTCCCTGCAGCTTTTTGCACTTCAAAGCCTGCGTTGCCGGTCTCCGAGGCAGTGCGCCAGGTGAGCCGTACGGCTTCTTTGTCTCCAGTTCTTCCTTCCACGACATCGGCCTCGAGCTGAGTCAACTCCACCGGCAGCGCCGAGGTGCCCGAGGAGAGCGACAGGTCAGCAAATCCATTTTGGCTGCTGCCGTTGACCGTCTCGATCTGGCCGTCTTTGAGGGTGAGCTCGGTCTCGTCCTTGAGGTAGCTGCTGATCTCCCCGTCCGCGTCCTCCGTTAGCGACACCGTCACGAACAGGTGGTGCGCTTCCCCCGCCAAGCTCTCCGAAAAGCCGTCAAACGGGAGCGTGGAGGGCAGTGTCGACGGATCCAGGTCGAGTCCTGCCAGCTCGGTGTCGCCTCCTGCCTCGAACTGGTCGTCCGCAGAGAGCCAGAGGGCTGCTCGATCGACGCCACTCGCGCCGGTGTTTTCCAGCGTCACGGTGGCCTCCGTCAGGTCCACCCCCGACTGGCTTGGCGTCAGCCGGAACACCCCGGTGGGCTGGTCGGTCTGTCCGGGCGTGACGCTGAAGGTGCGGTCCAGGCCCCTGGAGCCGCCGCTGGTGATGGCGACCCCGATCGCCTCAAACGTGACCGAGGGGGTGTCGTCGAGGGTCGTGCCATCGGCGGTCACCGAGACGGTGATCTGCTCGGCGGTCGCGTTGGTCAGGCCTGCCTCGTACGTCCCGCTCGTGGAGGTTTCTGTGATCGTGGTCGCCGAAGCGCTGCCCAGGCCGCTCAGGCCGAAGTCGCTGTCCGAGAGGCCGCCGACCGCGTTGCCGTTCGCGTCCTTCAGTTCGATGGTGAGGATTGAGGCGTCCGACCCATCGGCCGTGTGCGGTGAGGTCGCATTCACCGTCGAAGTGCTCGCACTGATCGCTCCGGCTTCGAACGTGACGGAGGGTGTGTCGTCGAGCGTGATGCCGTCGGCGGTGACGCTAACGGTAATCTGTTCGGCCGTCGCGTTGGTCAGGTCCGCCTCGTAGGTCCCGCTCGTGGAGGTTTCTGTGATCGTGGTCGCCGAGGCGCTCCCCAGACCGCTCAGGCCGAAGTCGCTGTCCGCGAGCCCGCCGACGGGGTTCCCGTTCGGGTCCTTCACTTCAATCGTGAGGGTCGAGGCGTCGGATCCGTTCGCCGTGTGTGGCGAGGTCGCCGAGACCGTCGAGTTGCTCGCCGAGACCGACGGTTCGGTGCCCGTTCCGGTTAGGGAGACCGTCCGGGGGCTGTTTGGTCGATTGGTCGCAATCTCCAGATCCTCGGAATAAGCCTGCTTGGAGGAGGGGGAGAACGTGACATCGATTGTGCAGCTTTGGGTATCGCCCAGCGTGCTCGGGCAGTCGTTGCTGACGACCGAGAATGGGGCGGTCGTGCTGATCGAGTTGACCGACACGTCGCCGCCGGTTTCGTTCGTCAGGGTCACCGTCTCCGCGTCGGCAGTCGCTCCCTTCGGAACCTCCCCAAAGTCGATCGACGACCGGGACACCGTGAGCCCGTATCCCGTCAGGCGATCGCTGAATGTGTTCATCTTGACGTTTCCATTGCTGTCCTCGTAGAGGAACATCACGTCGCCGTTCGTCCTGTTGATCGCCGCCTGTGCGGCCGAGGCCGACGCGGCCGTCGTTGCGGACCCGAAGGTGTCGCCGAGGTCCTCGCTGACCTTGAACTTTACATCTGACCCCTCCACGTACCCCGTCACGACATTCCCGAACGCATCGGCGGCCACCGACCGTCCCTGGCTTTCGTCCGACGACGGGACGGATAAATCGGTGCTGGAGTTGTCGTCGAGATCGATTCTCGCCATTCCACTTTCTCCCCCAACAAGGAGAAACCGGCCCTTCGAGCCGCTGGACAGAGCGGCGTTCGAGAAGAAAATGCTCGGCTGAGGGCTGGGCGTCTTGATGGACCCTAAACTCTCTCCCTGATCGGTGCTCACCGTGTAGGTGACGCTCGGGTCGTCAAATTGAGCGATCACATTTCGGGTCTCAGGGTCTACGAGAATGTCCGAGAACACTTCTGAGGTCCCCGTTGAGAGCGAGTGGAACGACTGTCCTTGATCGTTGCTGACGAACACGTTCTGCCCGGATTGGGGGACGAGGTAGATGTTCTTTCCATCGGTATCGAGGTGTGCGGACCCGTCAGAGGTGCTTCCGACAGTCACGGGAGATCCAAAGCTTTGCGCTCCGTCGTCGCTCCGGGCTGCAACCAGCGTGCCACTCCCGTTCACCCACGCCACGTAGACGCTGCCGTCGCTCGACGCGGCGATTTCGGCCTCATAGTCGTCTGCTGTGAGGGTCGTGGGCGCCCCGAAGCTTTGCCCCTCGTCGGTACTTCGTGCGACCCGGATCCCATTCGACCCGTGCCAGGCGACGTAGATGGTGCCGTCCGGCCCCACGGCGACGTTGTCGGACGTGTTGGGAGACGAGATGGTATTCCCCGAGTTCCCCGACGGACTCACGTCCACCTGGGCGTGGGAGGGCGCCGGCCCGAGGCCCCCCCAGAGTGCAAGAAGAAGGAAAACCGGAAGGAGCGAGAGGACGGACGTATACCCGTTTCGTCGGAGCGGACGGGGAACCAAGGCGCGAGCAGAATCGGCCGCGCAAGTAGAAGACGTCATGGCACTGGAGCGAAATCGTTTGGGAGGCGAAAGAGGGCTGAGTCGTCGAGTGCGGCGGGGGCCGCCGGACCGTCCGGCGAGGAATCCGCAACGACGCAATCTGTACGCTCAACGTCTTGGACCCAGGCGCAAACGTCGATACGCAACTCTTCGTAGTTCGTCTGACACTCTCCGTTCAGGAATTAGGGACGGCTGCACGTGCCGAAGTCACGTTCGATGTGATTCAGCATGCCCTGGAGGAGGACGGCAGCAGCGTTGGAATAGACGGTCGCTCTCGGCCCGGGGCGTGTCGCGACCCTGGTGCCCAAACGGTTCTGTTGAACTTGCCGGGACATGGCACGTGGGAGGGCTGACTCGCTGTCCCGTTGCTGGCCGATGAAAGCCGCGCCTAGTGTGTGCTACATCGGGTGCCGGGTGGGTGACCCGTCATCGGCGTGGGAGATGTAATACCCATATCCGTAGGTGGCCTCGCCGGGCGGAAGATACGAAATCGACGGGGGCGTTGCAGGGAGGGGCCACCGCTTCCAGGGCAATCGCATCAACGGTAATTCCTCGAAAGTGCTGTCTAAATGCGACTTTTCAGTCATGAACGCACTTCCTTCGTCGCTCCTGGAGATCTAGATCTCCAAACTTGATGGGAGATCTGAGATCTCCGGGAGCCCATCCATCCGACCGATATGACCTATTTGTCCGGTTGGATAGGCTCTGAGTCAAGGTTGGACATCTCGGATGTCCTAGAGCGACGGTGTAGGACATTTCCGTAATTGATGCGATTGCCCTGCCACCGCTTCTTCGATCTGATTCCTAAAGATAGTACGCTCCCCGTTCGGCGAGGGGCCATTCATTCCGCTCATTGGGGGTGATGAACACGGATCGGAGGGCCGGCGAACTGGGCGATGCGGAGGGAAATGAGCGAGACCGACGAGAGGCGAGCTTCCTCCTCATTCGGGGACGGGACAGTTGGTTGCGCCGCCAGACGGAGCCGCGTGAGGGGTGGATCGAAGTCCGATGATAAACCGGCGACACGAGAGATTCTGCTCGGCACACGTTGCAGCAATGCGGTTGTACGTCCGCTCCTCGGACACGGCCGAAGATGATAGGGGCACGGGGACAACCACCTCGTCGACGTCGAGGGCAGATGGGGACTCCACGATTGGCAGGCCTTTCATGTGAGTCCCGCCGTGCTCCGGATCGAGAAAGCCGACGACGGCCCCGGTATCGGGGAGAAGGTGGCGAAGGTAGCGGAGTGCGAAGACGCCGTCAGCATCGGCCCCGTAAATCAGAACGCGCCGTCGATCCGCCGTCGGCGGGCGTCGGTAGTGCCGACGGGCGCGGTGCGCGAACCGCCACGCCCCGACTGCCAGGGTCGTGAGCATCCAATCGAGAACGAGAAGCGCGATGGGGACGGGGGGGACGCTCGGAAGCGCGATCAGGCCCGGCAGCACACAGACGCTCGCTACGGTCGATGCTTTCACTAAGCGCACGGCCTCCGGCGTGCCGGCGTGCGCCCAGAGTCCTCCATAGAGCTGAAACTGGTAGAACACCGCCATTTTCAACAGCCCCACCGCCGGCAGGCCGTACAACGCCACCGGGCTCGGTGGAGGGAACGTGCCGCCAAACCGAAGGAGGTGAGCGCCTACCGCGGACGCGCACACGAGCACCAGATCGAGACTCATCTCCGAGACTGCATTCCGCGTGACGGGCGAGACGAACGACACAGGGCGGGCCGGGGGCGAATGAGGACGGGTCAGCAGGTCGTCGGGCACGACGGGAGCTGTCATTTTTGCAGCGGAAGGAAGAACCGGGGCCGCGCATCACTCTCTTTTCTGTGTCGCAGGGGTGTCCGTTGCGGGTTCGTCGTCGGAAAGCGGAGCGGGACCGGGGAGAAGGCCACGCCGGTGGGCATACGTGGCCATCTCCACGGTATTGCGGAGCTCCAATTTCGACTGGACGTTTTCCCGATGCTTCTCGACGGTGCGATGGCTGATGTAGAGCTTTTCCCCGATTTCTCGACTCGTATGGCCTTCGGCCGTGAGATGGAGCACCTCTCGCTCCCGCTCGGTGAGGGTCTGGTAGCGGTCTAGCGCCTCCGATTCGGGGAACGAAACCTCGTCGAGGAGACCGTCGGAGAGATCGCTGCTGAGATAGCTTTCGCCCTTGACCACGGCCCGAATGGCGTCGGTGAGCTCGGTGAGGGGCGATCCCTTCAGCACGTAGCCGGCCGCCCCGAGCTGCAGGGCCTCGCCCACGTAGGTGTCCTCGCCGTGCATGGAGAGCACCACCACCCGGGTCGAGAGGGAGCGGTCTCGAATTGTGCGGAGCACGTCGAGCCCGTTCAACCCCGGGAGACCGAGGTCGAGCACCAGCAGGTCCGGTGCATGCTCTTCGACAAGGGGAACGACTTCCAGGCCGTCGCCCGTGGTGGCTACGACCCGAGCTTCGAGCTGGTTGGTGAGAAGGGAGCGAAGTCCCTGTCGCGTGACGTCGTGGTCTTCGGCAACGAGTGCGGATATAAGCATGTGGAAGATGGAAACTGCTGGAATTGAGAGCAGAGATCGCGTCCATGCCGGATCCGCGGATGAACCGATCCCCGTAAGTGCAGTCCCCAATCTCTCACATACAACGGTCAACGTCCCTACGCAGTAGTGCGTAATCGCCGAGAACCCCTGTTGAAGACGACGCCAAGAGAAGATGGAGAGCCTCTACTCTTCCGGCGAATTTGGCTGATTTGAGGGGCTGTGCTCAAGAAAAAACCGGGTGAGCTCCGCCGCATTTCGCAGTCCCAGTTTCGACTTCAGGTTTTGACGGTGCTTGTCGGCGGTGCGCGGGCTGATGGACAGGCGATGGCCGATCTCCTTGCTCGTGAGGCCCTCGGCGGTGAGCTGGAGGACCTCCCGCTCGCGGTCGGTGAGGGTACTGTAGCGCGCCTGCACCTCCTCCGACGAGGCCGGCGAAAGCGAATCGGGAAGGTCTTCGTCGAGATACGTGCGGCCGTTGACGGCGGCCCGGATGGCGTTCAGGAGCTCCTTCGGCGACGAGCCCTTCAGGACGTAGCCCGAGGCGCCGTTCTGGAGGGCCTCCGTCACGTAGGCGTCTGCGCTTTGCATGGACAGGACGACGACGGTCACGGAGAGGGATCGCTTCTGAAGTTTCTGGAGCACGTCGAGCCCGTTGAGGCCGGGCAACCCGAGATCGAGCACCAGCAGGTCCGGGTCATGTTCTTCGAGCAGCGGAATGACCTCCCGCCCGTCCCCCGTCGCCGCATCAATCCGGGCCTCCAGCTTG
>CAZSBW010000072.1:0-10264 GCA_964604815.1 uncultured Salinivenus sp.
CGCACTTCAGACAAACCAATCAACCATCAGGAGGGCCACCAGTCCCGGCACGTACAGCACCGACGCCTTGAGCACGCGCTTTGCCTGTCGGCCGGTCCGATCCCCGTGAAAAACGATCGTCGTCCACAGGAACCAGAGGCCGAGCGGAAGGACGCCGAGCCCATAAATCCACCCCGCCGAGCCGACGAACGAGGGGAGCACACTTAGCGGAAGGAGCAGGGCGGCAAACCCAATCATCTGCCGTGCCGTCGAGTCGCCCTCCGGTTCCACGACCGGCAGCATCGCGTAGTCGCCCCGCGCGTAGTCCTTGCGGTACATCCAGGCGAGCGACAGAAAGTGCGGCATCTGCCAGCACGCGAGGACGCCGAAGACGGCCCATCCCCCCGCACCGAGCTGGCCCGTGGCCGCCGTGTAGCCCCCAAGCGCCGGAAGCGCCCCCGGCACCGTCCCGATGAGGGTATTCCACTTCGTGACCCGCTTGAGGGGCGTGTAGACGAAGAGATACAGCACCACCGTGAGCGTCGCGATCACGGCCGTGAGCACGTTCACGAGCGGACACAAAAGCCCCACGGCCGCCCCCACCAACACAATGCCGAGGCGACGCGCCTCCGCCGTCGACACGCGCCCGGCGGGCAAGGGGCGGTCTGCCGTCCGCTTCATCTGCGCATCGTAGCGGCGCTCAAACAGATGATTGAGCACGCCTACCCCGCCGGCACAGAGCGCCACCCCAACCATCGTCCACAGGAGCGTCCAACCGTCGAGGCCCGCGGGAGACCCCAGCAGAAAGCCCGCAAACGCCGAGATCGTGACAACCGAAGAGATTTCCGGCTTCGTCAGCTCCACATAATCGTGAAGGACGGCTCCGAACGACCGAGACGATGACGCCGCTCCCCCTCGTTCCTTTGACGCAGTAACGGCCCGGGCCGACTCCGACGACGACCGATCGGGCGAATGTGACATGAGCGAAAGAGTCAAGGAAAGAAAACAGCGAGAGCGGAAGCGACGCGAGAGGGCTCTTACGACTCCGTTCCGGCGAGCACGGGCTCACGAGCACGTGAACGGGCGTCCGCGGTCTCCGATTCCGTGAGGGGCCGGCGTGCCACCAAAAGACTCGTAACAATCGAGGCCCCAAACAGCAACGCACCCACCACGAGATGCGCCACGGTGAGCAGAACCGAGAACAGGCTCAGCCCGCTCTGCGGTTCGGCGTACAGCATCACGAGCAGCGCAGCAAGCCCGAGCGCGAACTGCAGCCCCATCGCCCCAAACAGCGCCCAGGCGGCCCGGCGCACTGCTGGCACGTCGTCGAAGTGCTTCTCTGCACCGACAAACACAGCCAGGACCAGGCCCACCACGACGAAGGCACCCGTCACGTGCACCGCCGTGAAGCCGGGCGACACGCCTCCCCCCGAATGGCGAAGTAGCGCGCCCAACACAATCTGAAGGTAGATTCCACCGGTTGCGGCAAAGGCAATCCACCGCAGCCGCGTGCTTTCCGGCGTGGACGGAAGCACCCCCTTCCAGTCCCGCCACGTCTCAGTGGTAAAAAGGGTCATCGCCACGAGCGTCGCGAAGAAGAGCTGGGCCACGCAGGCGTGAACCGCCGCAAGGTCAATGGACACCCAGAGGACGCGCAGTCCGCCGAGGATGCCCTGCACCACGACCAGAACCACGGCGGCAACGCCCAGCTTCCGCATCCAGGGCCGCGGATCGGCCCACCACGTCCAGGCCGCCAGCACCACGGTGAGCATGCCGACGAGGCTCGCAATAAGCCGGTGCCCGTGCTCCGCCAAGTAGGCCGGGACGGTCCACCACTCATCGACCGGATTGATAAGATTGTACGAGCCGAGGGACGTGGGCCAGTCCGGGAACGCCATTCCTGCCCCAATGCTGGTCACGACACCGCCCCAGCAGATCAAAAGGACAGTTGCAAGCACCGTCAGCCAAGAAAACCGACGGCGCCACGTCCAATGTAGACCCGAACTTGACAATTCCCGTGTAGTCATGGGCGCAGCAATGTGTGGGGAAGCAGTAGACTCCTTGGGAAAAACATTGTCCCCCTCACTCTTGGTTGTGATCCTGGCACGGAAGGGGGCTTTCTCGGTTCCATGATGCGGCGGCAAATGGGCCCATTTCGAAGAGGCTTCCCTTCTGCTATGTTTGTCTTCGATGGCCTCCCCAAGGCAACGAGACTGGAAAGATTAGATAGACTTCTTGCCGCCCCCCTTTCCTTTCTTTCCATCCTTTCGCAACTCCCGTATGTTCTCTTTCACGCGATGCTTCATACGCTCTGGCCCCGACCGCTGCTCTCTCCATCAGTCTTTCCCCTTCCACCATGCCGACAAACGGTACCCTCATCGTCTCCATTTCCGGCATCCGCGGCATCGTGGGTGACGGCCTCGACCCGTCCGTTCTGCTCCGCTACGCCGGGGCCTTCGGCACCTGGGCCCGCGAGCGGGCCCAGCGGGCCGGCCGCGACCCGCTCATCGTCGTGGGACGAGACGCCCGTCCCTCGGGTGAGGCCTGCGCTCAGGTCGTCAGCGGGACGCTGCGGGGAATGGGATGCGACGTGCTCGACGTGGGCCTCGCCTCTACCCCAACCGTCGAAATGGCCGTCCGTCAGGAAAAAGCCGCCGGCGGAATCATTCTCTCCGCCTCCCACAATCCGGAAGAGTGGAACGCGCTGAAGCTGCTCAACGAGAAGGGCGAGTTTCTCACGCCGGAGCAGGGCGAGACGGTGATCGACATGGCAAACGCCGAAGACAGAACGTCTGTCCGGTTCGACGAAATGGGCAGCTACGAAACCCGCGACGCCCTCCCCCGCCACATCGACGCCATCCTGGCCCTCGACCTCATTGACCCCGAGCGTATCGCGGCCCAAAACTTCTCCGTCGTCGTCGACGGCATCAACTCCGTCGGGGGCATCGCGCTGCCCCGCCTGCTGCACCGCCTCGGCGTAGCCGAAGAAAACGTGCATTGCATCAACTGCGAGCCCACCGGCCGCTTCGCCCATCCGGCCGAGCCGCGCCCCGATCACCTCACCGAGCTAACCGAGGTGGTCCCCGAACTCGACGCCGACCTCGGCCTGGCCGTCGACCCCGACGCCGACCGTCTCGCGCTCGTTGACGACGAGGGCCGCTTCATCCTCGAAGAGCTCACGCAGGTGCTCGCTGCCGACTTCGTCTGGACGCACCGCAAAGGCCCCTTCGTCACCAATCTCTCCTCCTCCCGCGCCATCGACGACGTGGCCGCCCGCCACGACCAGCCCGTGTACCGCTCCGCCGTCGGCGAAATTAACGTAGTGCAACGCATGCACGAGACCGACGCTGTGCTCGGCGGCGAAGGCAACGGGGGCATCATCGTGCCTGCCCTGCACTACGGACGCAACGCACTCGCCGGAACGGCCCTCCTTCTCCAACACCTTGCCGACTCGGGGCGTCCCCTGAGCGCCCTCCACGACGCCCTGCCCCAGTACGCGATGGTCAAGGACAAGCTTCCCCTGCCGGACGTGCCCCCGGAGCGCCTGCTCGACTCCATGGCCGAGCGCTACGCAGACGAGGACATCTCCAACATTGACGGACTCAAAATTGACTTTCCATCCAAGTGGGTCCACATGCGTCCGTCCAACACCGAGCCGATTCTTCGCGTGTATGCGGAGGCGAATACCGAGGCGGAGGCACAGACCCTGGCCGACCGGTTCAAGGATGAACTCCAGAGCCTCATCGAGGAGAGCGAAGCGGCGTAACCGACGAAGCATTTTCTGACCGCCGCGGGCACCCCCCAACTGGGCCTTGTAACGGTTGCGGAATGAGAACGGCGGCTCGGAACGCTCGATTCAACGTGGTAATTAATGTATATGCCTGAACAGAGACCGGTCGGGGTCCCCGGCGCAAAGCTGATCGCAGCTGTGAAGGCCCGTTTCCGTCTCGCTCCCGTTTCAATCCGCTGTTATGGCCGATCGTCCCGACGCCCCGCGTGATCTCACGTGGTACCAAGACCAGTGGCAGGAACTGATGGATGTCCTTCCTACGTCTGCGCCCGAAGACGTAGTCGATCAGGTACGGGAGCTTCAGATCAGCATTCTCGACGAGGAAGCGGAAGCCCTCGAAGAAATGGGGCTCGCCGACGCGGAGGAGGCAAAAACGGTGCTCCAACGGATTTTCGATCGGTTGCAGAAGCTGCGGCGCGAGAACCAGGCGCTTCAGCATCTCCAGGAGGTCGTCAACGCGAATGCCCCGGACGAGATTGCCGACTCGGTCGGTGAGCTCCGCGAACGCCTTCAGACGCTGGAGCAGCAGCAGGAGATTCTCGCCGACGCCGGCTTCGAGAAGCCCGAGTACGCAGTCCAGGCCCTCGCCAACATGAAGGAGCAGCTCAACGAGCTGTACGACGAGAAAGAGGCAGCCGAGCGCTCCATTTCCGACACCGACGGTGAGGATGATCGCGACACCTTTGATCAGCTTCAGGCCCTGATGGCCCGCGAGGAAAAGCTCCAGCGAGAGTTGGGCGTTTCTTCTCCCGATGCCGTCATTGAGATCGTTGAGGGGCTGACCACCCAGCTCGAAGACCTTTACCGCAACCGCGACGAGGAATCCTCCTCGGAGCCTGCGTTTGCGTCTGCTTCCCGCTCGTCTTCGTCTCAGGAAAAGCTGGAAGCGGAAATTGGCGTCTCAGATCCCGACGCCCTCATTGACATGGTGAACGACCTGACCAGTCAGCTGGATGAGCTCTACGAAGGCCGCAAGCGGCTTGCCGAGTTCGATTTGAACGGCGCCGACGAGGCCGTCGAGATGGTCCGGAGCTTGCAGCACCAGCTCGAAGCTCTGTACGAGCAGCAGGACCAGATGGCGAAGAAGGGCATCAACGGCGTCGATCACGCCCTTTCCATGATCGAGAGCATGGAACAGCAGCTATCCGACCTGTACGACGAGCGCCAGCGACTTGCGCGCGAAGGGGTGTCCCTTCCGCCCGAGGTCCTGTCGCGACTCGACGAGTTGGAGAAGAACATCCACGCGTTGATCGAAGAAAAGGAAATGCTGCAGAACAAACGAGACCACCTTCAGACTCAGTTCAACGAGTTGGAGGAGCAGGTCGCAGCCGGGGATGCGGACACGGTTACGGAGCTCATCGATCGCCTAGAGGCACAGCTGGAGAAGGCCTACGAGTCCTTCGACGAAGGAGACCCCCGCGATTCTTCCCCCCACGACGAGCCGCTCCTGGCGGAGGAGACTATCGCTCAGCTCGAAGAGCTTGACGACGAGGCGCTCGACTCGCTGCCCGCTGGAATCTTCTGTTTGGACGATCAGGGGACCATCCGCCGGACCAACGAGAACGTTCTCCAGTGGCCCGACGTTGAAGTTGACGATGCCCATGCCTTGATAGAAAAGAATTTCTTTGAAGACGTGGCCCCAGCGACGAAAAATGTGCTCTTCTGGGGCCGTTTTCAAGATGGTGTCGACGAGGATGAAATGGACGAGCAGTTTTTCTACACCTACGTGGATCAACAGGCCAACCCGACGAATCTAGCCGTCCACTTTCACCGAAAACCCGACCAATCGGCCAACTGGATCCTATTTCGAATAGTCTAGCGTCGCCGACCCGGCTTTTTCCTCCTAATCCCTCTCTTATCACCGACTGCTTTCAACCTGATGCCTGACCAAGATCCCAACCAGGATCCTGATGATCGTTCGGTCCTCGACTCCGACAATCCAGACGACGGGACTGCTTCTGAGGAGTCTCCACCTCTTTCGGACTCATCTTCTCCGTCCGCTGAAAAGCAGGATACGACTTCCGCCGAAGAAACCCAGGATGCCGAGCCCCCCCATTTCGATGACGACGATCTTGGGGAGTCGCTCCGCCACGCCAGCGAGGAGCAACTCGACAACGCGCCGTTCGGCATCATTCAGGTTGACGACGAGGGGACGATCAAATTCTTCAACCAGTACGAGTCGGAGTTGAGCGGCATGGACCCGGAGGAAGTGACGGGGCGCAATTTCTTCACCCAGGTGGCCCCCTGCACCAACAACCGTCTCTTTCGAGGGCGGTTCAAGAAAGGAGTGCGGCGGGGCGAGATGGATGAGACCTTCAGTTACACCTACACTTACAAGATGCGCCCGACGCTCGTGGACATCCGCCTTTGCCGAGACGAAGACGGCAACAACTGGATCACCGTTCAGAAGTACTGACGCCTTTTCTCCGCGAGTCGGTTTTTTTCGTCCGTCTCCAGAAAGTGCGGTGCGCTCTGCCCGTGGTCCCTCGAAGCCTCTCCCCGTGCAATCCTGAAAGGGTGATCGGCGTTCGACGCGGAAGCGTTGCTTCGTGCCCTCCTTGTTCGTTTTGAGAACGCGTTGTGGTATGTACGGAGGACCAATCGGGCGATGGCGAAATCTGACCGGCCTCCGCTGCCCAATCGTCGATGTCTGGCGATCCAGGTGCGCCCCCCGAGTCGGAGTATTTGACCAAGCCCCCGGAACGAACTACGATTCCAGGTGAAGGGATTCACATAGGTGTCCTCGACGAGGTAGGGATTCCCTATGGATGGCCCCTGCGAACTGCATTCCGTCCTTTCTCTGGGACCTCCTGCAAGAGGTCCCGCGAGAACAAACCGTCGCCGCTCTCTTATTCCGCACTCAGAGCAGCCCAACCCATGCGGAGCAATGGTACATCGGACTCGTCAAAGTCCAACAGCCTTCCCCGAACTTCGGACAGTCCGGAGGCCGTCGACGCCTTGGAGTCCGCCCTGGACCAGTGTCCTGCTACCGGCGAGGAGCCATCTCCCAATCCCTGGCATGACCTGCTGTACGATCGCCTTCGTGACGAAGCCCTCCCCGCCCTCATTTCCAACGACAACATCACGCCCGCTGCCTCGCTCTGGACGGGGTCGCGGCTTTGGACCGAGTCATTTCGGAACGCTGGGCTTCAAGACGGCGATCGAATCGTCGTTGCCCTTCCTCCCTCCCCCGCCTTCGTGCAGGTGTTGGTGGCTGCCCTCTGGCAAGGATGCTCGATTGCCCTCGCACCGCCCGACGCAGACGTAGAAGCCCTCCTCACGTCCCTCGACGCCCGAGCAGCCGTTACGCCGCAGTCGGCCCCACACGCCTGGGTGTCGGAAGAATACTCGGGTCCACGCTCTACTCCCGATACGCTTCGTTCACTTCGTGCTGAACGAACGCCGGACGTGCGCTTCCTGCTTCGCACCTCAGGCACATCGGGCCATGCTCGCTGGATCGCGCTCTCGGACCGCAACGTGCTCTCCGTTCTGGCGAGCCACTTGCCCTACTTCTCGCTCCACGACGCGCGGGTTCTCTCCGTACTCCCCTGGACCCACGCCTTCGGCCTTGTTCTCGATTTCTTTCCCGCCCTCCTCGCGGGCGCCGAGATCATTCGCGACCCGAAAGGAGGACGCGACCCCAAAAGTCTTCTCCGCCTTCGAGACGCCTGGGGGGCTACACATCTGTCCGCCGTGCCGCTCACCATCCGGCGTCTCGCCGACACTCGCGGCGGCTGGCGACTCCTGCGTCGGCTGCAGGGAGGCATCGTCGGCGGCGCCCCGGTGCCCGGGCCGCTCGCCGACCGCCTGTCGTACACGTGCCTCCGGGCCGGCTACGGCCAGACGGAAGCCTCTCCCGGCATTGCCCTCGGCCCTCCCGGACAGTGGGATGCCCACTACCTGGGACGGCCTGTTGGGTGCACTGTCGAGGTGGCCGACGACGGCGAACTTCTGTTCGAAGGCCCCAACGCGTGCGTCGGCGTCTGGGAAAACGGCACCCTGACCCGGACCGATCCCACCCGAACGGTCCACACCGCCGATCTCGTTCATCGAAACGGGAACGACCTTTATTTTCGAGGGCGAAAAGACACCTCATTCAAGCTGTCCAACGGGCGGCTCGTGCAGGCCGGGGCCCTGGAAGCCACCCTCAAAACAAGCTATCCCTCGTTGCACGACGCACTCGTGTTCACCCCCAACGGCGACGACGTTGCCGTGGCCCTCTGTCCGAAGGCCTCGAACGCCGAGACGCCCTCGTCGGAGGCCGTCCAGGAGGTCCTCGGCTCACTTGGAAAACGGCTCGTCTGGACGACGACGGTGCCCGCCGACGCGTGGACGACCCGCGCTAAGGGCACAGTCGACCGAGAAGCCATGACCGACACCCTCACTGAAACGTACGAGTCGGGCTGAGTCTTGGGCGAGTGTCGTCGATTCCGCCGTTCCACTGTCGTGTTCTACTGTCGTCATGTCTTCTTCCGTTCCCCCCACTCTCCCCCTCGGTCCCGACGTACAGCTTGCGAGCGAGGACCTGGAGCGGGCAGCTCTCACCCCGAGGGCACAGGTTTCGCTCACGTCGGCCGGCGAAGACGCGCTCCAGACTGCCCGCACGGCCCTCGACCAGGTGCGGGACGCGGGCGAGCCCGTGTACGGCGTCACCACGGGATTCGGCCCTCTCCACGAGTTCGAAGCCGCCGCTCCGGACGACCACGGCGCGAGCCTGCTCGAACACCTCGCGACGGGCGCCGGGGCCCTCGCCGATCCGGCCGTGGTGCGGGCCATGATGTGCGCGCGCCTGCAGGCACTGGCACAGGGGCACTCCGCTATCCGCCGCTCGACCGTCGAGGCGGTCGTCGCCCTCCTGGAGGCGAACGTGATTCCCGCCGTGCCCGAAATTGGCTCGCTTGGGGCAAGCGGCGACCTGACGCCTCTCGCCCACGTCGCCCGCGTCTGTACAGGTCGAGGCCGGGTGCTTGACGGCGATCAGGACCTGATGGACGCCGACGTTGCCCTCGACGATGCGGGAATAGCCCCCATTTCGCTCGACGCCCGCGATGCGCTTGCTCTCGTAAACGGCACCTCCTTCATGACGGGCACCGCCGCGCTTGCGGTGGCGCGGGGGCGGCGTCTTCTCGAACGCGCCGAAGTCCTCACGGGCTGGATCTACCGGCTCCTGGGCTGCTCACTAGAAGCACTCGATCCGCGCCTGCACGACGCTCGGGGGCACGAGGGACAGAAGAAGAGCGCCGAGGCCATTCGCAAGGAAGCCACCCGCCACGGACCGGCCGAGCACGAGGATCGCCCTCTGCAAGAGGTGTATTCGTTGCGGTGTGCTCCTCAGGTCCTCGGGGCTGCCCGCGACCAGCTTATCTACGCCCGTTCCGTCGTCGAGACGGAAGTGAATGGGGTCAACGACAATCCCGTCATTGATCCCGACGCCCCTGCAGCCCTGCACGGCGGCAACTTCCAGGGGCAGCAGGTCGCCTTCGCCGCCGACGCGGTTAACGAGGCCCTCACTCAGATCGGCGTGCTGGCCGAGCGGCAAATTGACGTGCTTCTCTCCCCCGACCAAAATGACGGCGCCCCGCCGCTGCTGGCCTGGGAGCCCGGTCCCAATAGTGGGCTGGCCGGAGCACAGCTCACAGCCACCGCCCTCGTGGCCGAAATGCGACAGGACGCTCAAATGACGGCAACCTCCTCCATTCCTACCAATAACGACAACCAGGACGTCGTCTCGATGGGGGCCCTCGCTGCTCGCACCGCCCACGACCAAACCGAGCACCTCGCCTCCATCCTCGCCGTCCTGGGCCTCTCCCTTGCCCAGCTGACCCACATGCAAATCGAAGGACGCGTTGACGGCGATCCCGCTCCGCCGCCGCCCTGGATGCCCGACGTCGCCCCCGTCATCCAGGACCGCGCCCTTCGTGAGGAGATCGAAACCCACGCCTCCCACTGGCTCTCCCCAAGCACGTCCCGGTAGTGCTGTCTCCACAAGCTGTAGGGCGATGGTTGTGCCATCACTCGAGTCTCAGCAGAAGACGGGCCGTGTGAACGTAGGTGCGAAGCTGGCCGGGTGCCCGCCCCTCCTCAACCCCGTGAAGCGAGTAGTCAACGTGAAGCGCCCCGAGCTCGAGACCGAGCCCCCCAGACGGATACCCGGAACTGAGTCCGACCCGGAGTCGCACAGGCCCAACCACCTCGGCGCGCGCCCCGACGTGAAGACGCGCCAGCGGGGTCTGGACGCCGCTCCGATATCCCTGGTAGTCCACCGCAAGCGCCGCGTCATCAAGAAAAAGCACGGAGGGAATCTGATACGAAATGCCCGCACGGTACGAGGGCTTCAGACCAAAGTCTCGTCGCGCTCGCCTCGTTTCCTGATCCAATGCACCGGTCTCCTCGCCTGAGCGATCTACAACGTCGCCGATGAACGGCAGGCGACCCGGCCCTCCCTGAGAGTATTCGTATCCCTGAGCCAGCAGATCGTACACAGCCCCCCCAATC
>CAZSBW010000073.1:0-10037 GCA_964604815.1 uncultured Salinivenus sp.
TTCTTCGGCTCGCTTCTCCCTTCGGTCGTCGGTCGCTCAGAATATGTCCCCGAACCCTTTCGGGATGACTCTCGAATCAAGGTATTTCTGCGGGGCTACTTATTTCCCTCCTCCGCTTGTGGTCACGACGACGGGTCGGAGAATGTTACAGCCCGTTTCAACGGAACCGTCTGCACGCACGCTTCCCGAGCCACTCCGGAACCGACGAAAGCGGACAGAGTGGGAATGCCCTCCGTCGATTGCCTGATCCAAAAAGCGGAATTGTGATGCACGTCGAAACCCTCGGGGACGGCAAGCCGGCCTACACGATCATAGCATGTGTCCACGGGGACGAGACCTGCGGCTGGCATGCCCTCAACCGCCTGAAGGCGAGCGACGTGACGGTAAACGAGCCGGTGAAGTTCATTCTCGCCAATGAGCGTGCCTTCAAGCTGGGGTTCCGGTTCTGCGACGCCGACCTCAATCGCGCGATGCCGGGCGATACCTCGAGCGAGAAGCACGAGGAGCGGCTCGCCGCCCGGCTGCACCATGAGCTCCAAGGAACGACCGTGCTGGATTTTCACTCGACCGAGTCGCGGGGCTGCCCGTTCGCGATTGTGACGGGGGACGACGACGCGTCCCGACAGCTGGCCCGCTCGACGGGGCTCGACCGGGTGGTCGACGTGAGTTGTCTTGGCGGCGGCGTGACGGAGGACGTGACGGGGGTCGCCGTCGAGTGTGGATACTACGACGACGAGGACGCGGCCACGGTGGCGCATCGCATCCTTCTTCACTTTCTGGCGGCGGAGGGCCTCATCGACCGCGAGGCTGCCCGCTCCAATCCCTCCGTGTTCGAAATTGTGGGAGAGGCAAGGGGGCGCGGATTTACGTTCGTCGCCGAAAATTTCCGGCGCGTGGAGGCGGGCGAGATCTTTGCAAAACGGAATGAAACCGTGCGCCGGGCCGAGGAGGCCTTCGTGCCTGTACTCATGTCCACCCACGGCTACGACGAGCGCATTGGCTTCAAGGCGCGACGGGTGGGAACGGTATAACCGGAATGCGAAAGCGATTGGTGAGGACTACTCGGGTCTCCCTACGGCCCGCGGCTCCAGCAGGTCGGGATACTCGGCCTCGATCTCTTCCTTCAGTTCTGAATCGAGGCGCGCCTTGTACAGGGTTTCGACGTTGCGAAAGGTTTCAGCCGTCGCATTGCGAATGCCTCGCAGGTTGGCCGCGCGCAGATTTGCACCCGACAACGCGGTCTCCTTCGTTTCGCCCGCCGCCGGCATGCCCGCGAAGATCCCGAAGTGGGCGCCTGCAAGGTCTGCCTTGCGGAGATTGGCGTCGGTGAAGTCGGCATTTCCCAGGTACGTGTCCGTGAGATCGGCGTGCTCGAGGTCAGCCCCCGCCAACGTAGCCCCGTTGAGGGAGGCTTCTGACAAGTCGACCCCCTTGAGGTCGGCGTGCTCCAAATAAGCCTGCTTCAGCGTTTCGGGGGCGGCTCCCGCCCGGTTGAGCCGACGAATGTTGCCCACGATTCGATGCATCGCTTCGTTGGACTCCCAGCCCAGGAAGTCGTTGATGGTATTCCGGTACGTCTCGATGCGTCGTCGCTGCGCGGCCTTCTTCTCGAACCACAGCAGCAGGCACCCGAAGACGAGCAGATCCAGCAGCATGCCGTGGGCCTCTGCGAGCACGTTTATCAGAAATTCGGGCTCGTTTTGCCAGTAGTCCAGCGAGAGGGGAAGGAGGAGGCCGCCGGCCGCGAGAAAGACCACAAACGAGAGGAGAACGGGCCGATCGGCGCGGAGCATGGCCACGTAGCGCTCAAGGACGGACCGGGCTGTGCCGGGTCCCGACGGGGAGTCTGTGGAGGCAGGCATGGATTGCAAGCGGTAGAAAAGTCTACTGGAATGCGATGCCTGCTGGTACGAGAGGACCCATGTGAGGTTGGGGGCATCTGGAAAAGACTCCCCGCATTCTCCTCCGCGAGTCTTATGGGGGCGGGAGGCGGACCTTGGCACTTCGAAATCTCCGTCCGGCCATTTCCAGTCAAGACATTGTTCGGCTCCGTTCCGGCTCGCTGGACGCCGAAGACGGGTCGCCGTGGCGAAGGGTGACGTGACACCGACGGCGATCCCGGTCCAGGTCGATTTCGCGGAAGGAGGCCCGACCGATTTCGGGCAGTCCCTCCTCGGAGCGGGCCACGTCTACCTTGAGGAGGGCCCCCTCCCCGAGCACGGGAAGCTGCTTGCCGGTCACGAAGTTGCCAAGCGACCACGCCACCAGCCGGCCGTCGTCGCGCCGGTCGAAGGGTTGGGGGAGATGCGTGTGGTGCCCCACGGTCAGCGTGTAGCCCTCGGGCGCCGCTTGGGAGGGTCGGGGATGGCGTTCGTGCTCGTAGCCCCAGTGGGGCGCGGCGACGTGCAGGCCGGACGTGGACGGCGCGCCGGGATCGCAGCGCACCACGTCGTCGCCCGGACGGTTGAGCCACCACGTCCAGGCCGTAAGCGTCACGTCGTCGGCGAGACGGAGGCGCGGACGCTCGGTCGTGCCCACCCAGCGGATGCCCTTGCGGTCGAGACGTCGAACCGTGCGGGCGAGGGCGTCGGCCCCAAAATCCGTCGCGTGGTTGTTGGCCACCGACACCACCCAGCGCTCCAGGGGGGCAATCTGCGCGAGCACGTCGAAAATGACCGGCTCGTGTTTCATGAGAAACGGCTTCCAGAGACGATCCGAAAACACGCCCTCGAAGTTGCCCACTATCACGTCGCAGTCCGTCAGAAATGCGCGCACCCCCGCCCCGAATTGCGCTTCTCGTCCAAACAACGGACAAATGTCTCCCACAAAGCCCATCGTCCATTCTGAAGAGACGTTTCGAATCCGGAGGTCCCGGTCCAGCGACGCGGGGCGGGGCGGCGGCGACGAAAACCGGCGACCGACCATCGAGACAAATTCCCCGACGTGGTAGGGACTGAAGGGGACGCGCATAAAGGAAAGGGCAGGGTTGTCGGACGAGTGCTTTCGCTTATGCAGGTGGTTGCGGGGGGGAGTTCCATGCGGCCGAGGCGATCGGCTGCGGCGGGGGGCTTCTGAAGGAAATTTCGTTTTTCGACGGCCCCTCTCGATCCTGCCGGACGGACGTGTGTCGTGCAGGAATCGAATGCCGGAACTGGTCGTAAGAAAATCGTTCCTAGCCGGTGCTCTTTCGGTTTCTTCGTGCCATGCCTGCTCGCCTCGCTCTCGTTTTGCTGTTTCTGGGCCTCTTCGGCGATACCGGGGCCGAGCACGGCCGGACCGGCAACGCGCTGTACGAGCAGGGCCAGTACGCGGAGGCGGAGAGGGCCTACCGGGATGGACTCGTGGCGCTCGACGACACGACGGGGGCCGTCTACTCGGCGCTGCAGAACAACCTGGGGGCGGCCCTGCACCGACAGAAGCAATTTACCGAGGCCCGAACGGCGTTTCGACGGGCCGCCCGAGCCGCCCCGACCCTCGACGAGCGCGTCCGGAGTCGGTTCAACGCCGCCACCGCCGCGGCCGGCGTTGGCAACCTGACCGCCGCCCTGCGCGACTACCGGCAGGTGCTCCTGATGGACCCGACCCACGCCCCGGCGCGGTACAACTACGAAGTGCTGAAGCGAAAACGCGCCAGTCGCCGCCGGTCGCAGTCCTCGCCCGACGTGGAGCCGTCGCCGTACGCCCGGCGTCTGAAGAAGAAGGCCGAGGCGCTCGTGGCGCGCCAGAAGTACGAGGCTGCCGCGGATTCGATGCAGCGCGGCCTGCAACGAGACTCGACCGTTGCGGCGTATCGGGATTTCATCGGGCGCCTCACCGACGTTGCACAAATCGCTGAGACCCCATGATGCACGTGCGCTGGATTGGGTGCGTGGCGGTTCTTTTGCTGGCCGGATTGGGGGGCGCTCCTCGGGCCCAGTCGACTGCCGACGCGTACTTCCACGAGGCGGCCCGGCAGTACGTGGCCGACGACGTGCAGGCGGCGCGGCAGGCGGTCGAACGAGGGCTGGAGGTGGCTCCGTCCGATCCGCGGCTCGTTGCCCTCCGCGAGAAGCTGAACCAGGGAAGCCGTCCCGACGACCGCCGGGGAGGCCGAGACAGCACCTCGTCGAGCGGCGAACAGGGAAAGCAGCAGAACGACAACTCGTCCGGAGAGGACACGTCACAGGACGGGACCGAGGCCGCAGGCGAGCGGGGCAAATCGGCCCGGACGGAAGACCAAGAGGATCCTCCGTCAACGACGGCGGGGCCGCGCTCCTCTGCCCAGCGTCCGGCCAATCGGGCGGGCCGCGCGGACACGATGCGGCAGGGGCGTGGGGGGCGTCCGGTGGACACCCTCAGCCGGGCGCAGGCGGAGCGGCTCCTGCGCGCACTGGAAGGACAGGAGCGCCGGCTCCTTCGTCAGCTTCGCACCCGGTCGTCAAAATCCCGATCGGTTGAGAAGGACTGGTAGCGTCCGTCCGGGATGGACCGGGGCGTTTCGTTTTCTGATCTCACGCTGAGCTGATATGTGCAGTCGCCTCCTCGCTGGATTTGTTGGGCTGTGCGTACTCCTGGGGGGGAGCGTGCAGGCCCAGTCCGGGTCGGACGTGACCATCGAAGCGCAGGCGATTCCCTCGGAGGTCGGCACGGCCGAAACGGTGACCGTCGAGATTCGGATCGAGGGGGCCTCGCTTTCGGACGTTGAGACGCCGGACCCGCCCCGGACCAGCAATCTCGTCCTTCAGGGGTCGACGCCGAGCACGGAGCGCGACGTGTCCTTCGACAGCGGACACTTCACTCGTCGCGTCACGCTCGAATGGAGGTATCAGCCCATGCAGGTGGGCATTGGGCGCATTCGTCCGGTTACGGTTCGCATTCGAGGCGAGCGCTACACGACCGACGAGATGCGCGTCCGGATCGTCCCGCAGTCGCAGCGCTCCGGGGCGGCGTCTGCTTCCCGCGCCGATCCGACTGCGTCGCCCTCCGCCTCCCGGTCCAGCAGCAGAGCCACCCTGGGACCGCGCGACCTGTTCATCCGGGCCACCGCCTCGGCGGAGACGGCCTACCAGAACGAACAGGTCACCGTCGAGTACCGCCTCTTTTTTCGGCCCGGCGTCCGGCTCCGGCAGAGTCGCCTGGCCGATGCGTGGGATGCCCCCGGATTCTGGCGGGAAGAGCTCGACGTGGCCTCCCGTCCGACCCCGCGCTCAACGACAATGTACGGACAGACCTACGAAGCCATCGTGCTGAAGCGCGTGGCCCTGTTCCCGACGCGGGTGGGGACGCTCTCCGTCGATCCCCTTCGGATCGAGACCGAAGCACAGGCGCGGGGATCGGCGGGCCGGCGGAACCGCGGGGGGCGCTCCTATCAGTACGAACCCGTCACGCTGGCGTCGGAGGAGGTGTCGGTGACGGCCGAACCTCTTCCACCGGACGCGCCCCGGGCCTTCGACGGGGCCGTGGGGCAGTTCACGCTCGACACGAACATCAGCGCCGACAGCGTAGAGGTGGGCAATGCCGTGGACCTGACGGCGCGTCTTCAGGGCACCGGCAACATTGCCACGGTATCCCCGCCGGTCGTCGATCCGCCGTCGGACTTCGAAACGTACGAGCCCTCCGTCCGCGCCGACATTGATCGCAGCGGCGATGCGGTGCACGGCTCGAAAACCTTCACCTACACGCTCGTCCCCCGCTCGAACGGACGCTACACCCTCCCCCCCGTGGCGTTCGCGTACTTCGATCCCGAAAGGAAGCGGTACGAGGTCGTTCGCTCGGAACCGGTGGCGCTTCACGTGACGGGCGACGTGCCCCCGATGGCCCGCAGCCAAACCGGACAGGGGCTTCCCGTCGGGGAGATCGCCGGCCTCGTCGAGGACGACGTGCACTGGGTGCAGACCGATCGGGCGCCCCTCTACCGCCAGCCGTGGGCGTATGCGATCCTACTGATTCCGTTCATGCTCGCCGCCGGAGGCATCGCGTATCGGCACTACGCACAGGGCGCCCCAGGACCTGTCGAGAAGACCGAGGGGCTCAGCGCCGCGCAGGATCATCTCCGCGAGGCCCACCGGCACCTGCGCGACGGGGACACGTCCACCTTCTACCAGACCGTCGAGCGCGCCGTGCTTGCGTTTGTGGCGACTCGGCTCGACCTTGCCGAGACGCCGTCGGGGCTCACGCGAGAGGCCCTCGACCGGCATCTGTCTCGCTACGACGTGCCCGAGGCGGACCGGGAGGCCCTGCATGAACTGCTCGATGCCTGCGACCAGGCCCAGTTTACCCCGGCCGAGCCGTCGCACGACGCTATGGAGGCGACCCTCGACCACGCCCAGACCCTCCTCCTCCGCCTCGACGAGAGTACCGGTCCGGGGGAGCGTGCGTAAGTCATCAGCAAATGGTATTCGATTTCCGGGGCCGTGCGCAACCGCACGCAACGAACGGTCTTCATCAATTTGTTCGCGCGTCGGTATGCTCGTTCGGCCTCCCGAGCCGTCCGGCGAGTGAATTTGGTGCCTCGTGTCAGCTATCCTGTCCGCCAATCACAGACCACGCGCCGCCGGCGTGAGCGTGGTGGGCGCCCGTGCGAGCACCCTCCCATCGGGGCGAATTCCTGGACGCTTTCCATTCAACGTTGCGCCCGGTACTGAACGGCATGCACAAACGCTTTCGCATTCAGGTGGGGCTCCGCGTAACCCTGATTGCAGGATTCTCCGGGGGGGCGGTCTACCTCGGCTTTATTCACCACCTGTACGCGTTGGCCGTGCTGCTCGGGGGCGCAGCGGTGTACACGGCCGTCTCGCTGGTGCGCTACACCGAAAAGATCACGCGCGACCTGACGCGCTTCCTCGAATCGGTGCGGTACGCCGACTTTACACGTCGCTTTACGAGCGACGATCGAGGACCGATTTTCGAAGATCTGCAGGACGCGTTTGAGGAAGTGACCTCGGAGTTTCGGCGACTGCGGGCCGAGAAGGAGCGGCAGGTGCGCTACCTGGAACAGGTGGTGCAGCACCTCGGCGTGGCACTCATCACCTATCAGGACGACGGGAAGGTGGAGGTTATGAACACGGCCGCCCGGCGTCTTCTTCGCACCGGTCCCATTCGGCACGTCGAAGCCCTGGAGCGCGTGAGCGATCCGCTTGCCGAGGCGCTCCGTACGCTCGACTCCGGCGAGCAGGCGATGGTGCGGGTCGAGGAGGAGGACCGCACCCTTCAACTGGCCGTGCGCGTGAGCCGCTTCCAGTTGCAGGGCGAGCCCCATGCGCTCGCCTCCATTCAGGACCTGCGCAACGAGTTGGAGGAGAAGGAGATGGAAGCCTGGCAGCAGCTCACGAGCGTCCTCACCCACGAGATCATGAACTCAGTGGCGCCCATCTCGTCGCTGGCCTCCACCGCGCACCGCCGCCTCCAGGCCGCCGACGAAAATGGCACCGTCTCGGCCGACGAGGCCGAAGACGTGCGGGAGGCCGTCGACACCATCGAGCGGCGCAGCGAGAGCCTCATGAACTTTGTGGATTCCTATCGCAGCTTCACCGACATCCCCTCACCGGAGTTTGAGGTACTGGAGGCGCAGGACCTGCTCAACAACGTGCAGCGCCTCCTTCGGGCTCAGGTTGAGGAGCAGGACCTCTCGCTCACGCTCTCCGTCGACCCGCCGGACCTCACCCTCAGTGCCGACCCCGACCTGCTGGATCAGGTGCTCGTCAACCTCGCGCTGAACGCCGTGCAGGCCGTCGAGGACCAGAGCGAGGCGCGCATCGGGCTCCGGTCCTACGTGGACCGGCGGAGCCGTCCCGTGATTCAGGTCGAGGACAACGGACCCGGCATCCCGCCGGACGTGCAGGAAAAGATCTTCGTCCCCTTTTTTACGACAAAGGAGGACGGCTCCGGCATCGGCCTCAGCCTTTCCCGCCAGATCATGCGTCTCCACGGCGGCTCCATCTCGGTGCGATCCGCGCCGGAGGAGGGCACGGTGTTCACGCTCCGATTCTGATCGACTCCCTCTTCTTCGCTCGGACAGCGAGTCGCCGCGGGGAGCAGCGAGGCGGCTTTCTCCACGGGGCCCGTATTTCTCACAGAACCCCCAACCGCCGCAGCCCCCGTTCGAAGACGTCGCCCAGATAATCGACGTAGTCGCGCCCCATGATCTCGGCGATGATGGCGAAGGTGTCGTCCGGCGCAAACGTGGGAAGGGGGTTGATCTCCAGAAACCAGGGCTGGCCGTCGGCGTCGACGCGGAAGTCGGCACGGGCAAAGTCGCGGCAGTCGAGCGCGCTGAAGGCGCGGAGGGCGAGGTCCTGCAGCCGCTGTTCGAGTTCCGGCTCAAGAGTCCCGGCGAGGTCATGGTCCCAGTTGGCATCGGCGGCGGGGGCGCCCCGGTGCTCCAGGGCGTGCAGCCCGATGCCGGTCGAGGGTTCCACGGCCCGCTGGAGGACGGGCAGGGCCTCGGGCGGATTGTGGCCCACGACGGCCACGGTGAACTCGCCGCCGCCCTCCACGAATTGCTCGACCACGGCGTCTTGCTCGTACGTTGCCGTCACCCGATTGACCTCTGTCCGAAGCGCGTCGACATCCTCGACCCGGCTCTGCGGCGTGATGCCCTTGGACGTGCCCTCGTAGCGCGGCTTCACGAAGAGCGGGAACGGCGGCAGGTTGCTCGGGTCGACTGCGGCGGCGTCGGCGAACACGCGGTGGGGGGGCGTGGGCACGTCGGCGGCCGCCACGAGGTCCTTCGACCACGCCTTGTCGAGGGTCACTGAGAGGGTGAGCGCGTCGGAGCCGAGGCACGGAATGCCCGCCATCTCCAGCAGGATGGGGGCGTAGGCTTCTCGATTGCGGCTGCGGGCCCCCTCGGCAATGTTGAGGGCCGCGTCGAGGTCGAGTCCTTCGTCCAACTGCTCGCGCAGGTCGAACGCGGTACCCACCCGAACGGGCGTGTGCCCCATGTGCCGAACGGTGTTGGCCAGCGTGTCCACCGTCTCCATCGGCTCGTACTCGGCGTCCGCGTCGGGCGGATCGTCCTCGGTCCAGGGGTACGCGTCGAAGGTGTCGTAGATGAGGCCGATGCGCATAAAACAACCTGCTCAGTGCAGCAAAATAGCCAAATGCCCGCTTCCGGGCGACCGTTCGTTCGCGCACGCTTCCACTCGTCCGGATCTACTGATGCCTGAATGAGGTTCCACCGATATGAGATCTCATTCTCCGACCGGAGAATGTGGTTCCCCTACCTGTGCACGGATCAGTAGGGACGAGCGCTCCGCTTGTCCGCTCCGCCCCAACAAAACACCCGCTATGTCGTTCAAATTGCTCCGGTCTTTTTTCGATAACGGCCCCGGTCCATGACGCAGAAAGCCCTCATCGTACGGACGGGTCCGGGAGGACACGACGGACTCAGAGAGCTCAATCTTGAGTTGGAACGGGGATGGCGCGTCGTTCGGGTCACAGCCATGGGCGGCGCCGGCGATGCAGCGGAAGGCCCAACCCACGCCGCGCTCGTCGTTCTCGAGCGCCGGGAGCGCGACCAGCCCAGCCCGCCCGCAGCCGTCGCTGCACTTGAAGAGATCGGTGCGGAGTCCGAGGAAGTCGTTGAGCAGGTGGTCGAAGACGCTGACGAACTGATGGAAGGAAATGGAGCCGAGCCCCTCGACTCCTCCTCGTGAGGGCTGGGCGAAAATATTGCAATTCGTCAGCACCGTTGATATGCTTCGTAGTGCTCGGTTTCACCTGTAACCGATTCTGGCGACGTACACTTGTCCGATCGTTTCTCCTTTCTTTGTCCCGCGTTCGTCCATGTGGCTGTTCTCACCGGTACGATCCGTCTCGTTTCTGCTTCGCCTCTCCCTCGCCGTTCTGTTTGCTCTCCTCATTGGCACGATCGGCAGTTCTGAGACCGCTCGGGGACAGGGATTCGGCGTTTACGAACAAGGGAGCTGCGCAATGGCGCGGGCGGGCGCCACCGTCGCCACCGGCTGCGGCGACGGCTCGTCGATCTACTTCAATCCGGCCAACCTGGTCGGCACGCAGGGCACGACCATCAGCCTCGGGGCGACGATCATCGACGC
>CAZSBW010000074.1:0-10009 GCA_964604815.1 uncultured Salinivenus sp.
GCGCCGCTATCGGCGTGCCGCACGAGGTGAAGGGCTCCGAGATCGTGGCCTTCGCCGTGCTGGAGCCGGACCACGAGGAAACCGATGCCCTCCGCAACGAACTTATGCAGGTGGTGGTCGACGAGATGGGCAAGCCCCTCAAGCCGCGCGAGATTCTGTTCGCCGACGCCCTGCCCAAAACGCGCAACGCCAAGGTCATGCGCCGCGTTATCCGGGCCGCCTACCTCGGCGAGGACCTGGGCGACACTTCCAGTCTCGAAGACCCCAGTACCATTGAGGCAATTGAAGACGCGCGGTGACAGATCGTCGAGAATGGATCCTCCATGGATCTTCATGGACGGACCGACGTTTCCGATATTCCACCATGAAGGTGTGATGAATGATCATGTAGTCGCCTTCCACGATGTTTGGCCGCTGGTTCCCCATCGGTCCGGTCCTGATTGCCGCTCTCTTGGCCGTCGTCCCCACCCGTGCCCAACCTGGGACGGGACCTACAATTGAAGGAACCGTGGTGGACGACAGCACCGGCGCTCCCCTCCCAAACACCCACGTCTTCATTTCCGGCTCGACGACCGGTACGACGGTCGACGACGACGGCCACTTTCATCTGACGGGAATCTCGACCGGGGTAAAGCACATCGTCGTGACGCGGCTGGGCTATGAGCAGCAAAAGGTGCCCGTTGTCGTTCCCACGGACACAGCAATATCGATTTCGGTCCGTCTTCGGCCCACGGTTATCGAAGCCGAGGAAGTGACCATTACGGCCGAGCGCGACGAGGAATGGTACGAGCGACTGGATCGGTTCAAAAAACTGTTTATTGGCGAGTCGAAGCAGGCGAGGCGGTGTCACCTCCTCAATCCGGAGGTGCTTCGCTTCGACACCGCCTGGTGGGGCAAATTCGACGCGACGGCCACCCGTCCCCTCAAGCTCGAAAACCGGGCGCTCGGGTATCGCCTCACCTATTACCTGGACGAGTTTAAAGTCCGTGGGGACATCGTGCGGTGGGATGGAGACCCTGTATTCGAGCCGCTGGCGCCTCGCGATTCGGCTGAAGCTCAGCGGTGGGCTGAAAATCGTCGCGAGGCCTTCCGGGGGTCTCTGCGCCACTTCCTCCTTGCCCTGCTGGAGGACCGACTTGACGAGGAACAGTTTCGGATGCGTCGTATTCCTCGGTCGCGAGCCTTTCGGCGCATCGGCCGGGCCGACCGCCACCCAACCGACCGGGACCGTATCCTGTCGGAGCAACCCAACAACCTCCACGAAGTAAGCTTTCTGGGTGCTCTGGAAGTCGTCTACAAGGGGGAGCCCGAAAGCAAGACGTTCCTAGACTGGGCCAATGCCCGTCGGGGAACGCGCACCTACCAGGTATCCCAGGTTCGATTGAACGAGCGCCCCATCCACGTCGACAAACACGGAGAAATTGTGGAGCCGTACGGCGCGACCCTCCACCAGTACTTCGCGTTCACGCAGCGGATGGCCAAATTGCTCCCTCGCGAATATCGCCCGCCGGGAACCACACTTACGGCGTCGTCCCATCCCAAACAGGAATGAGAAGTGGTGCGGCGGACGTTCTGCGGGCTGCAACATCGCGGATCTGGTGCAGTCCACAGGCCGTCTGGCCGTTCCTCCCACTGCAAGGAAGCACCCGCGGTCGCCCGGCAGTTCTGCCAACGGTTCACTGGTGCACCAGCTTCATCTGAGCGCCATTTTGCAGCGTCGACCACTGTGTCTCGGCGTCCAATCCACGGAACGACTTTCGGCGGTTTCTACGCCCAGAAGGCATTTTCGTAGTGCTCGATCTGGGGATCGCCGTCCGTGAGCAAAATGGCAACCACGTCGAAGCGGGCCGGCGCGCCTTCGAGGCGTCGCTCGTGCAGATAGGCGCGAGACACCTCGATCAGCGACGCCCGTTTCTCCTCGGTGATCGAGGCCTCAGGCGGGCCGTAGCCGCTTCCCGATCGCGTTTTTACCTCCACGAACACGATTTCCCCTCCCCGCTCGGGATCCAGACAGACCAGGTCGACCTCGTTGCGCTCGAACCGGTAGTTGCGTTCCAGCACCCGATACCCGGCCTCGTCGAGAAACGACGCCGCAATCTCCTCCCCGCGATCCCCGATGTCGTTCGTCGTGGTCATACCGACACGTAAACAAGCTTCTCAGAGTCATTATCGCCCGCGATTGAACACCGTCCCAACGTTCGGAAAGAAGGTGACGTACACCTTCACGGATCGGTAGGGACGGGCTTGCCGTTTGCTGTTTCTATGCGTTTTCATCATCCGATTCCGCCTGAGACGAGGCGTCTCGATTCAACGATCGTGCCACTGAAATGAGTCGCCTGATGAGAGCCTCATTCTGATTTTTGACCAAGGGAAGCAACGCCGCGGATACTCCTTCGAACATCTCTATCAGTTCAATTAGATTCTGAAGCCGCCGGTAGAGTTGCTGGTCGGACTCCGGACGATCGTCGAGGCCGCTCTCTTCCGGCACGAGATGGTCCGCAAACGACTCGAGGCGGGCCTTCACGGGCCGGACCTCCTGTCGCTCCCGTTCCTCGATAATGCGGGCCGTCACCCGCCACACATCCTTCTCCGCAACGTAGTGGTCTTTACGGGACCCCGACACCGCCGTCTTCATCACCAGATCCCAATCCACCAGCGAGCGGAGATTCATGTTGGCACTGCCCCGGCTGATCTGGAGCCGCTCCATGATGTCATCGGTGTTCAATGGGCGCTCCACACAGTACAGGAGCGCGTAGACCTGGGCCATGGTGCGATTGATGCCCCAGGTCGAGGCCATCTGGCCCCAAAACTCGACGAAGCGGTCAACGGCCTCCCGGTGCCGGGGACTAGGGGACGCCTCCTCGGGCGACGAGCTCGAAGGGTGAGACGAATTGGCAGAGTCCATAAAGCAGGCCGTGTACCCTCGTCATGCTGCGGGGAACGGAGCGGGCGGATTGAGCGCAGGATGCCTACTCCCGTGCCCCTGGAAATTGTTTCTGTTGTGCGTGAAGCTGTGCGGTCCCCGCTACGAATCGAGGCGCAAGATTTGTAAATTGGGCATAGATTGCACTTTCCACTTGATTCCCTCCTTCCCGAATGAGCGCAGATTCGCCAATCATAACAATCACGACGGACTTCGGGACCGAAGACGCCTACGTGCCCGCCATGAAGGGGACCATGCTCTCAATTGCTCCCGCGGCTCGGCTCGTGGACGTGACGCACGAAATTTCCCCCCAAGACGTAATGGAGTCGGCCTTTGTGCTGCAATCGACACGGCCGTACTTTCCGTCCGGCACGATTCACCTCGTGGTCGTCGATCCCGGCGTGGGCACCGAACGGCGGGCTGTGGCCCTCCGACAGGACGACCACTGGTTCGTGGGCCCGGACAACGGCCTGTTTCCCCTGCTCTTCGACGGAGCAGCCCCCGACGCCGCGGTCGAGTTGGACAATCCGGACGCGTGGCGCACCCCGGCGCCGACCAACACCTTTCACGGCCGCGACATCTTCGCCCCGGCAGCGGCCCACCTCGCTGCCGGCCGGGCGCTCGAGGACGTCGGTTCTCCCATCGACGAGCTCGAACAGCTCCGCTGGGCCCCGCCCGCAACCAGTGCCGAAGCCGTAGAAGGCCGCGTCATTCACGTCGACCACTTTGGCAACTGCATCACGAACATCCGGCGCTCTACCCTCACCGAGGCGCTTGGGCGGGACGAGGCCTCCGTCGCTCTCGACTCGCTTCCGCCCGTCGACGGATACGTCGGAAGCAGTAGGCTGAAGGGGATACATCCCACCTATGGGGCCGTGGCGAAAGGGGATCCCTTGTTGCTGTTCGGAAGTACCGGATTTCTGGAGATTGGGGTAAATGAAGGAAGCGCCGCCGAATTCCTCGACATCCGAAAGGGCGATTCCATCCAGATTGTCTTCCGTGAACCATCCGACACGACCGAACGATGACCGCCGACCCCGACGATCCCAAGCGCTCTCTGGTCCACCACGTTGAGGTCCTCTACGCCCTTGCCCTGGTCCTTGTAGGATCGGACGACGCCCCTTCCCTCCTCCGGCGCGTCTACGAAGAGGCCGCTGCGGTGCCCCCTACGCAACGCCCTTCGGACGAACGCGCCTGGCTCTTTCGACTGATGACCGAGGCGCAGAACACCGACCTGCACTCCGCCGGCGCAGAAGTGCACCCGGGAAGCGACACCTCGTTCACCGATGATCCATTTCGCCGCGAGGTGGCCGAACAGACCGCCGATCGAATGCTGCCCGTGGCCCTCGCTGCATGCTCCATCCACGAACGGTTCATCCTGTCCATCGACGTGCTCGGCGACCCCTCCGACGAACTGCTGGCCGCCGCCCTCGACACGTCAACGACGAATGCCCGTTCGATCCGCGACCGCGCCCGTTCGGCCCTGCGCGCCTCCCTCCGCGACGTGCTCAAAGGGCCGGAGCGCATGCTCGTGGACGTGGCCCTCCCCGACGAGGCCCTCCGTGGACTGCTCCGCGAATTGCTTCTTGACCGGTTTCACCCGCCGCCCCCATCGCTTCAGACGTCGATCGCCGAAATCACAGAGCGCGCCCAGGCCAAGCGAGCGTCCCGCTCCGATTCTACCAACGACTCCTCGATCTTGCCCCCTGCCTTCTCGCTCCCCAGCGGCTTCTCCGAGGCCCTGCATGGGCTCCGGCAGTGGGTGTCCTTCCGCGGGCTCATCGGAGGGGTCGTCTTTCTGACCGTCGTGACGGCCGGCCTCGGCGGAGCGGCCTATCTCTTCTCCTCTTCGTCGTCTCCCGAGGCGTCTCCCCCCTCCAGCGTCGTGGAACTGTCGGTGCAGCGCGCCGAGGACGTGTCGGTCGCCCACGAAACGCAGTCCCCCTCCGAGGCCGCCGCCTTCATTCGACAGACCTGGAACCGCCGCGTCTCGGTCCCAACCATCGAAGACGCGTCCCTGCGCGGCGTCGGCCGGCTGTCCCTGCCGCCGACCGTGGAGGTTCCCGCCCTCCTGTACGCCACGGCGGACGGCTCGGACCTCGTCGCACTGACGCTCAACTACGCCCTGCTGAACCGGCTCGGGGATCAAGCAACGCTTCCCCGCAATCGTCGAGCCCAGCTGTCGACCAACGATTCCCTCCTTACCGAAGAGCGAAGCGACCGGGCCGTGGTGCTCTGGCGGCAGCGCGACGACATCTTCGTGCTCATTGCCCCCAACGCCGACGCCGATGCGCTTCGATCCCGCATCCAGCTCTGAGAACGAGCGCCCCTCTTCCCGTCGACCCAGCTGACGCCCATCGGGACGAAGAGCCTCCGGAAAAAGAACCATGTTTGCGACCCGCCTCCTCATCACCGGCGCCAACGGCTTGCTCGGGCAGGCCCTCGTGCGACAACTGAGCGCCTCGGACGACCACGACGTACTCGCTACCGCCCGCGACGAAGCGCCCCGGTTCGACGTGCCGTGCACCTACGAACCGATGGACGTGACCACCCCGGATGCGGTCGCGTCTGTCGTCGACGCATACAATCCCGACGCGGTCATCAACTGCGCGGCCGTCTCCGACGTGACCGAGTGCGACGAGAACCGAAGTCGCGCCTGGGCCGTCAACGCCCGGGCCGTGCGCACCCTCGCTAAGCAGTGCCGGGCCACCGACGCCCGCCTCGTGCAGGTATCGTCCGACTTCGTGTTCAACGGCAAGCACGGCCCCTACGACGAAACCGCCCGCCCCGACCCCGTAAACTACTACGGCCGCACCAAGCTTGCCGGCGAAAATGCGCTTCGCGAGTTCGACTTCCTGGACTGGGCTGTTGTGCGGACCGTGCTGCTCTACGGGACCGCAAAGGACCTGACACGCTCCAACGTCGTACTCTGGATGATCGACCAGCTCTCGAAGGGCGAGGTCATCCACGTGGTCGATGACCAGTGGCGCACGCCCACCTACGTACGCGACCTCGCCGACGGCATCGTGCGCCTCGTGGACCGCGAAAAGACGGGCATCTTCCACCTCTCCGGCCGCGAGATGGTCACCGTCCACGAGCTCGCCGAAACGGTGGCCGAGGTGTTCGACTTCGACGCCTCCCTCATCGACCCCGTGTCCAGCGACTACTTCGACGACGCGGTGGAACGGCCTCCGAAAACAGGCTTCATCATTCTGAAGGCCGAAACGGAGCTCGAATACGATCCCCACTCCCTGGACGAGGGCCTCCGCGCCGTCGGCCAGGAACGAGGCCTCCTTCCGAACTCCTGAGCTCTCCTTCTCACCCGTGGTTCGTTCTCTCACAATCACAACTCATAACTCACAACTCATGACTCCTCTCTACTCGACTGAGAGCGCCTCCTGTGTACAATTCATGGCAGCATGCAATCGGGAATGAACGACGCGATCGGCCCGATCTTCGAATGGAGTTCAGAGACACCGGCATGGGACCGCCCACCCTGCTTCCTACCTTAAAGCTGCTCGCTGTTTCTACCGTTCGTTCACCGACGTTCCCGCCCAATGCTCGACATTGATGCCATTCGCTCCGATCCCCAGCGCGTGAAAGAGGCCATCCGGGCCAAAAACACCGGCTCTCCCGATCTGGTCGATGACCTCTTGGCGGTGGATGAGAAGCGACGCGAGAAAATTACAGAGAAAGAGGAGGCTCAGGCTCGCCAGAACGATCTCTCCTCTGAAATTGGAACCCTCAAGCGGGAGGGCAAAGACGAGGAAGCCGAGAAGCGAATTGAGGAGACGAGCCAGCTGAAGGAAAAAATTGACGCACTCCGGGACGAAGTTCGCGAGGTAGAGGAAAGACAGCGGGAGCACCTTCTCAAAATTCCCAACGTCCCCCATCCCAGCGTGCCGGTCGGCGCCACCGAGGAGCAAAACGAGGTCGAAGAAACCGTTGGCGACCAACCGGATTTCGGCTTCGAGTCCGCCCCGCACTGGGAGCTGACCGACCGGCACGACCTCGTGGACTTTGAGCGCGGCGCGAAGGTCACGGGGAGCGGCTTTCCGTTCTACACCGGTCGCGGCGCGCGCCTGCAGCGCGCCCTCCTCAACTTCTTCCTTGACCGGGCCCGCGAGCGCGGCTACCGGGAAATGCAAGGCCCGCTGTTCGTCAATCCCGAGAGCGCGGAGGGCACCGGCCAGCTGCCGGACAAGGACGACCTCATGTACCGCATTCCGCGCGATGACTTCTTCCCCATCCCCACCGCGGAGGTCCCCCTCACCAACTTCCACCGCGACGAAATCCTCGACGCCGACGATCTGCCGCTCAAATACTGCGGCTACACGCCCTGCTGGCGTCGCGAGGCCGGCAGCTACGGGTCCGACGTGCGCGGCCTCAACCGCCTTCACCAGTTCGACAAGGTGGAGCTCGTCCACGTCGTGCACCCCGACGAGAGCTATCGCGCTCTCGAAACGCTCCTCCGCGATGCCGAAAGCGCGCTGGAGGCCCTAAATCTGCCGTACCGCCGCCTCCTCATGTGCACCGGCGACATGGGCTTTACCCAGGCCAAAAAGTACGACCTGGAGGTCTGGAGCGCCGGGCAGGAGAAGTGGCTGGAGGTCTCCTCCGTCTCAAACTTTGAAGCGTTTCAGGCCCGCCGCATGCAGATTCGCTACCGACCCGAGCCGGAGGCCAAGCCCCGCCTCGTGCACACCCTCAACGGCAGCGGGCTGGCCTTCCCCCGCATTGTGGCGGCCCTCCTCGAAAACAACCAGCAGGAAGACGGCACCATCGAGCTTCCGGAGGTGCTCCATCCGTACACCGGATTCGAACGCATTGAGTAGTGCTGCGTCCGTCCTCATCGACCAATCATCACCGACTTCACGTCAAAAAGACCCACCAGGCGACGACCATCGAAATGGTCACCGGGAGCCAACTCAGCGGCAGCCAGTGCCAGCGCACCGGCCGGTCGGGATCCAAAAGATTTCGGACGCTCTCCGCAAGGTCGGTGATGCCGAGTCCGACGATGATGGACACCAGAACCGTCAGATATTCAGGCTGTGTCACCAATTTTCCCCCGAGAATCCGTACGAGAGAGCGGGGGCTGCGGGCCGCTACGTCTGGAAGAAGGGTTGACGCACCTGCCAGACCGCCGCTCCGATCATGAGGAGCGCAAACCCACCCGTTACCGCGAGGCAGGTGCCCGGCCCGGCCAGCGTGGCCGTCTCCCCGGCGAACCCGTGCAGGCCGTGCCGCAGCCCGCTCACGGCGTAGGACACCGGATTCACCCACACGAGCCACTGCAGAACCGGCGCCGCTCCCTCTACCGGAAACATGGCGCCGGACAGAAACCAGAGCGGCAGCAGAAATAGATTCATAACCGCGTGGAAGCCGCGCGTCGTGTCCATCCGCCAGGCGATGGCAAACCCGAGCGCCGTGAACGCCAGTCCCGTGCAGAAACAGATTGCCACGACCATCCCGATTCCGAGGAGGCCCGGCGAGAGGTCGATAAACGGCAAAGCCACGAGGAAAAGAAGCGCCTGCACGGTAGCGAGCAGGGTCCCGCCGAACGCGTTTCCGAAGACGAGGGCCGTGCGGGGCGTGGGCGCCACGAGGACCGCCTGGAGGAAGCCCGACGTCCGCTCCTCCACAATCGAGATCGTCGAAAAGATGGCCGTAAAGAGCAGAACGAGCGCGAGAATGCCCGGAAAGAGAAACGCGACGTAGCTCCCCTCGACGCCTCCCTGCGGCGGCTGAAAGGTGTTCTGAAAGCCCAGTCCCAGGAGCAGCCAGAGCGCGAGCGGCTGCGCCAGCGCCCCGAGCACCCGGCTGCGATCACGCACAAATTTCAACATCTCTCGCCCGGTAAGCGCCCCAATGGTGCGGAGTGCGTGCATTGCGTGATTGCGGGTGTGAGGGTAGGCGGGCGGGAATGGTCGCATCGGCGGAACCCAGTCGACGAACTGTGAGCGACACAGCGCCACTCAGGACTGATTTTCGGCGCCGGTGGTTCGAACGAGGATCTGCTCTCGCTCGTCCTGCGGCGCAACCCCCGCGTGCACCATGAACACATCCTCCAGCGTAGGCGTGCGGAGCGTGGCGCTGCGGATGCGGTCGCCAAGGGCTTCGTAGAGGCGGGAGAAGAAGGCCGGGGGATCGCTCGGCGCTGCCTGCACCATCGAGCCGACGATGCGGGTAGACACGCCGAACTGGGCGTCGATGCGGTCGCGGAGCCCCGTCGGATCGTCGGTTTCCAGCCAAAGCGTTTCGTCTCCAAGCTCAGCCTTCAGGACGTCGGGCGGCCCATCAGCCACGAGGCGTCCGTCCGACAGGATGCCAACCCGATCACAGCGATCGGCCTCGTCCATCAGGTGGGTGGCCAGCAGCAGCGTCGTGCCCTCCGTCTCGCGCAACCGCCCGATGGCCGCCCAGAATGCGCGGCGCGCCGCCGGATCGAGCCCCGTCGTGGGTTCGTCGAGCAGGAGAAGGTCCGGGCGGTGCAGCAGGCCGCGAGCAAGGTCCACCCGACGCCGGAGGCCGCCGGACAGGTCGGCCACGAGGTCAGTGGCCCGGTCGGCCACGTCGAGGCGCGCCAGCAGGGCATCGATCCGCTCGCGGCGATCCGCGCCGTGCAGGCCGTAGAGCGACGCCTGGAAGCGCAGGTTCTCGCGCACCGTCAGGTTCGCGTCGAGGGCTTCCTCCTGAAAAACGACACCTAAGCGCCGACGTACCGCCCCCGGCTCCACCGTCGGATCGAGCCCAAACACGCCCACGTCCCCCTCCGACGGCGGCATGAGCGTACTCAGGAGGCGAAAGAGCGTCGTCTTTCCACTGCCGTTGGGCCCAAGCAGGCCGTAAAGGGCGCCCGGCGTCACCTGGAGCGCAACGTCCTGCAGGGCTACGTGGGACCCGTACCGGTGCGTCACGCCTCGAATGTGAACGGCGGGAACGGCCATTTTCCGAAGAAGAACACTGTGTGGTGTGGAAGGAAAAAATCGCGGATCCGGAGCGCCCGCAAGAACGGCTCAAGCGTGATATTCCGCACTTCAGACAAACCAATCAACCATCAGGAGGGCCACCAGTCCCGGCACGTAC
>CAZSBW010000075.1:0-9901 GCA_964604815.1 uncultured Salinivenus sp.
TCGACGACGGCTCGTTGCCGTGGATGTTGTAGCTGTAGGAGACGGTCACCGGCTGATTCTGGAGAAGCCGGTCTCGCTCGTCGGCCGGGAGGGACGAGGGATTGGAAAGGCGCCGACTGTTGCGCTTCAGCTCGTCGAGACGCTGCTGGTTCTCCGCACTCGTGAGGACGAGGTAGACGAGCGTTCGGCCCTCGTAGGTTTGCCCGTACGTCTTGAGGGAAACGCGGTCGGACGCTTCGGCCACAGCTCGGAGGTACGCCGTCGCGTCGGCGTAGAGGGTGAACTGGGTGCCGAGCTCGTAGCCGAGCACGTCCGCCGGGGCGGGCACCTCGTCGCTGTAGGTCAGGTCCGGGTCGAACGCGAACCGCTCCGGCGCGAGGTCGGCGGGCTGGGCGTGACCCGTGGAGACAAGGAGAAGACCGAGAAGAAAGAGACCCAGGAGGCGGCGGGACATCGGAGGGGGGCAAAGATTACTGTGGGAACGAACACCATTAAGTTCCGAAAGCGGGGCCGCACTCGCAACCAGTTCTCTTTCGACTTTCGGAACGGTGTCGTTACGTCACTATCTCGCGCCAGTGGAGTGTGATTGGTGCGCCGGGCGTGAGAAAAACGACCGCCGGCTCGGTCTCTCCAAGGAAGGCCCATTCGTCGCCGTAGACCGACGCCCATCGGACCGTGACGTAGTGCTCGCGCACCCGGTGGATGGGCTCGACGGGGCGCTCAATGCGGGATCGCACCAGCGCGCCGTCGCGCCGCGTGCCAAACCGCCAGTTTCGATCCATAAGAAAGGTGGCGGGCGCGTCCGGGGCGGGCATCACGGGCGGCTTCGTCCCCACGGCCCGCAGGCGCTGCTCGCGGCCCGCCCGGTCGAAGCGGTAGGTCAACTGAATCGTCTCGGCGCGCTCCTGCCACACCGGCTGCATGGACGTCACGGCCACCGGCTCCCCGTACAGGGCGCGCCCCCCCCACGCCACCAGCCGCCGCGGCACGTAGGCCTGCACCGTGAATGTTCCCCGCCGCGCCGACCCGACCTCCCACACCAGTATCTGCAACTCCACTGCCGGCACGCGTCGGAAGCCCGGACCGGCGATTCCCAGCACACGCACCATTACTAGCTCCACCCCCCCGAGCGAGACGTACCCCCGCCCGTCGTGCGTGTCAGGCGCCAGTCCGGGCGGCAGACGCGGCGCCACCCGGTCCGGGGCCACGGCGTACCCCACGACAATGCGGTTCCGGGCCGTGGCCTGAAGAATTCGGGGCCGAGACGAAGCAGCAGACATGGAAAACAAAGTCTCAACGGCGCAAGCAACCATTCCGCGCTCCAGCACGCCGTGCGGAGCCCCCACCCTACTCCGCACTCTCCAGTCCCCACTCCACACTCGAAAGGGGCGCACCCCGAGCTGGAGCGCGCCCCATCAATGCCGGTCGCAAATCGCAACCGCCGGCGTAGTGTAGCAATCCTAGTGGTCCTTGTGCGGCTGGAGGTCCTGCTTGCTGTGGCGCTGGCGCAGCTTCCGGAGGGCCTTCTCCTTGATCTGCCGGACCCGCTCACGGGTGAGGTCAAAGCGCTTGCCGATCTCTTCGAGCGTGAGCGGGTGCTCGCGCCCAATGCCGAAGTAGAGGCGCGTGATCTCCGCCTCGCGATCATGCAGCATGCTGAGCGCCCGCTCGATGTCGATCTTGACCGACTCCTCGAGCATCTCCTCGTCGGGCGAGTCGCTCTCCTCGTCCGGGAGCACGTCGAGGAGGCTGTTGTCGTCCTCCTCGTTGAAGGGCGCGTCCATCGAGAGGTGGCGGCTGGTGTGCTGCATCGCCTCGCGCACCTTCTGGACGTCGATCTCGAGCTCCTCGGCGAGCTCTTCGATGTTGGGCTTGCGGTCGAGATCCTGCTGGAGGCGCGCACTGGCCTTGCGGATCTTCGAGATGGTGCCAATCCGATTGAGCGGCAGCCGCACCACGCGACTCTGCTCGGCGAGGGCCTGCAGGATGGCCTGTCGAATCCACCAGACGGCGTAGGAGATGAATTTGAATCCTCTGGTTTCGTCGAAGCGCTTGGCCGCTTTAATCAGGCCGTAGTTCCCTTCGTTGATTAGGTCGGCAAGGGAGAGGCCCTGCCCCTGATACTTCTTCGCAACGGAGACGACGAAGCGAAGGTTGGCCCGACAAAGCTTGTGAAGCGCTTCTTCGTCTCCATCCTCGATGCGACGAGCCAGCTCGACCTCCTCCTCCGGCTCTAGCAGGTCGATCTTCCCAATTTCTTGGAGGTACTGGTCCAGCATCCGTTGTTCGCGCGGAACGTACATATGGCTCCTTTCAATTGTGGGTGTGTGGCGATGGCGGTGGCGATGGGGAAAGCAGGCACACGTCTCCCCTGGTCATAGAAGCCAGAGAAGAGCCGGCGGCAGCAGCCGATGGTGCCCAGATCGTCATGAGAACGAACCCGTAAAGGGACCGATGAGTGTACCGCGGACTCCTCACGAGCGATGGCTACGGTTGTTCCGGGGGAAAACCGTCAATGCATGACAGCGGACCGGATACCGTCAATTCTCCTTAGTACCAATTCCCAAGACCCCGTTGGCAACCTCGCGGTCGTCGCTCATGCGCGGAACCTTGGTCTGTCCACTGATGTCGTCCTTGGTCGCTTTGAGCCACTTGTAAAACGTGCCGTCGGGGACGGCCGAGACAGCGGGCGCGTCGAATGCGCGGGCCTCCCGACGCATCTGATAGTGGCGATTCACGTCCTGCAGGTACTCGTCGAGAAGGTCGGAAAAGACGTCGAGGTCCGCAGGCGCGTCTTCAAATTCGATGATCCATTCGTGGCCCGGTCGTTCCCCGTTTTCGAGTGCGCGGGGAGCAATGTGATAGTCGACGACGTGCGCCCCTGTTTCATCGGAGGCATGCCGGAGCGCGGCTCGCGCCTCGTCGCCGTAGAGGGCCTCTCCGTACTCGTCGATCATTTCGCTCGTGCGTCCCGCCACGGTGATCTTGTGGGGGAACGTCTGTGTGAAGCGAACCACGTCGCCCACCTCGTAGGCCCAAAGGCCGCTACTGGAGGTGACGTAGAGCGAGTAGCGCACGTTCGGCTCCACGTCGGCAATCGTGTAGCGCCGGGGAGTTTCCTCCTCCCGCTCGTCAACCCGCACAAACTCGTAAAACACGCCGTTGTCCAGGTGCAGGAGCATCGACGGATCGTCCAGCTCGTCCTGAAACGAGAAGAAGCCCTCGGAGGCCCCGTAGGTCTCGACGAAGTCCACGTCTTTCTGGATCTTCTCCTCCAGCAGGTCGCGATACGACCGGAGCGGCACCCCCCCCGAAATAAAGAGCTGCAGATTGGGCCACACCTCCCCCACCGTCGCGGCCGTGTCGGCGTGCCGCTCGTTGTAGACGTCGAGGAGCTCGTCGAAGAGCACGATGGCCCAGGTCGGCGCCATCACCACCATCCGGATGTCCTGATCAACCGTGCGCTCGGCAATGGTTCGCAGCTTCTCCTCCCAGTTCGGGATAAAGGAAACCTCGTTGGGCACCGCCTGGAAGAAGGTGCTGAAAAAGTCCGGGGCGTTTTCGGCGAGAATGCCGCTGATCTCGCCGGCGAGCGTGCCGGGATAGTCCGGGTCCTCCTCCACCCGCCCGGGCAGCGTGAGGTGATTGCCCAGAAAGAAGCGACCGTTGAGCGTCTCCCGCAGGTAATTCAGCCCCGTCCCGACGCTGAAGGAGCGGTTGTGGTCGATGGTCTCCTGACTGATGGGGATGATCTTGCCGTCGGAAACGGTGCCGCTGGAGACGGCAAAATTTGTGATCGTGCCGGGCCACATCACGTCGGCGGCCCCCTCCCGCACCCGTACCACGTCCTCTTCGATGTCATCGTAGGTGTGGAGCGGGACGTGCTCCTGGTAGGCAGCGACCACGTCGGACGCACGCGCAATCTCGGCGAAGTCGTAGCGGCGTCCCCATTCGGTGTCAGCGGCGCGCGAGAGAAGCGTCTCGAGAAGCGATCGCTGGGTGGAAACGGGACTCTGCTTAAAGTCATCGATCCGCCGAACGGGATCGAGCCACTGGAGCGTGGTGCGGATGAACTCGTCCATCGATGCGGCAGAAGACAAGTCGGGTGAGTACAATTCCCAGACGACAAAACACGGCTCTCTCCGGGACGTTCCTCCTCCGAGACGGCGCCGTGACTCAAAAATTGATACGAAAGCGCGCCAAGGGACCTCGCCTTACCGATCCGTGAACTCGCTTCTGGAATCTGCGATCGCCCACGGGAACAGTCCGCCCCGATTTTTTCAAAAAACGTATTTTCCATGCGTTCTCACGGATCGGTAACGCTGCTCTATGTATATTCTCTCTCAGGAAATGTTCACGGCGCTCCGCATCGCCGGTTTACGCTCCCGAATTGACTTTTCCTCCCATGCCCGCGCCGCGCTCTCCACTTGACACCGACACGTTCTCGACCGATCGCTTCGTGCTCGACTGCCGGGGCCGTTCGCTCGACTGTCGCCCAGGCAGCCCGGACGTGTCCGGTGCCCACGTCATGGGAATTCTCAACGTGACACCCGACTCGTTTTCGGACGGCGGAAAGTTCGTGGCCGTCGAAGACGCAGTGTCGCGGGTAGCGGAAATGCTCAGCGAGGGCGCCTCAATCATCGACGTGGGCGGCGAATCGACGCGACCGGGCGCCGATCCGGTCTCGCTCGACGAGGAAAAAGACCGGGTCTTGCCCGTGATCGACGCCGTCAGCGATCAATTTCCCAACGCCCTCCTCTCCATCGACACCTACAAGCCCGACGTGGCGCGAGCGGCCCTCGACGCCGGGGCTCACATCGTCAACGACGTCACCGGTCTTCGACACGATCCCGAAATGGCCGAGGTAGCCGCGAAGGCAAATGCCCCTCTCGTCATTATGCACTCGACGGGCAGGCCCGGCAACCTTACCTCGCCCCGCGAATACGCCGACGTGACGGTTGAGGTTCGGGATGCCCTCACTCAGGCGGTAGACGCGGCCGAAGAAGCCGGTGTCTCCTCCATTGTCCTCGATCCCGGCTTCGGATTCGGCAAGTCGCACACCGACAATCTCCGCCTCATCAACGAGATCGATGAGCTGCTCACCCTGGATCGTCCCCTTTTGATTGGGGTGTCGCGTAAGAGCACGATCGGCGCCACGCTGGGAAGCCCCTCGGCCCCCGCCCCGGTCGATGAGCGCCTGTTTGGCTCCCTGGGGGCGACGGCCGTCGCCGCAATGCGCGGCGCCACCCTGATCCGAGCCCACGACGTGTCCGCCACCGTCCGAATGCTCACTGTGCTCGACGCGACCTTGCATTCGCAGTAGCATCGATAGGCCCGCCCACACCGGCGTCGTCCCTCTTATTCTTCCGAACTGTTTTCTCCACCCGTGACCCTCTTCGAAATTATCAGTGTCGGGGTGCGCGACGTCATCGAGATTGCCCTCGTCGCGTATCTGCTCTACCAGCTCTACCGGCTGATGCGGGGAACGATTGCCGTGCAAATTGCCGTGGGGCTCGGGGCGTTGTTCCTCATCCAGGTGGTGGTGGAGCTGGCCAACATGACGGTGCTGAGCACGATCTTCAACTACTTCAATCAGGTCTTCGTGCTGGCCGTCATCATTATCTTCCAGCCCGAAATCCGGCGCTTGCTGCTACTGCTGGGCAAAAACCCCATCATTCGCCGGTTTGTGAGCACAACCGACCGGAGCGAAATCATCAACGAAACGGTGACGGCCGTCGAAGAGATGAGCGACCGCAAGATCGGCGCCCTCATCGCATTTCAACGCACCACAGGCCTCCGCAGCTACATCGAAACCGGCAAGATGCTGCAGGCCGACGTCTCTCACGACCTGCTGATCACGCTCTTTCACGGTCAAAACCCCCTCCACGATGGCGCTGTAATCATCAACGATCGCCGGATTGAGGCCGCGCGGTGCATTCTTCCAGTCTCTACGAGCATGAAACTGAGTCCGCAGTTGGGCCTACGGCACCGGGCAGCGGTGGGGCTCACCGAGCAAACCGATGCGTTCGTGGTCGTGGTCTCGGAGGAGACGGGCAACATCAGCGTCTCACGCGACGGCGCTCTGATTTCCAACATTACCCCGGATGAGTTGCAAACGTACCTCACCAACGCCCTTACGAGCCAGTCGGCTGCGGGCGCCGCCCTGGACACAACTCCTGCGTAGTCTTCGTCTGCTGGACCGAGCGCAACCGCAAGTCGCCGCCAGTTTCAGAAATTCATCCACGTATCGGTATGTCCAACTCCGCTTCGAACGACAAAGACACGCGAAAATATCGGCGGCGGCGCGAACGCCTCGTCCAGAAACTCCATGATCGAGGGATCAAGGACGAGCGGGTGCTGGACGCCATCGCGGTTGTGCCGCGTCACGAGTTTGTGGAGCCGGCCTTCCGGGATCGGGCCTATGACGACAAGGCGCTTCCCATCGGCATGAATCAGACGATCTCTCAGCCGTTCACGGTGGCGTACCAGACCTCTCTTCTCAGCGTCGAGCCGTACGACCGCATTCTGGAAGTAGGCACAGGGAGCGGGTATCAGGCCGCTATCCTCTGCGAAATGGAAGCCCGGGTCTTCTCAGTCGAACGCCACGAGGAGTTGCTCGACCGCACCCGCACGCTGCTCGAAGACCTGGGCTATTCGGTTCGGACCCGCCACGGCGACGGGACAGAAGGATGGCGGGCCTTTGCTCCGTACGACGGCATCGTCGTCACCGCCGCGGCCCCCAGCACCCCCGACCCTCTTCTCCGCCAGCTCCGGGAACCTACCGACGACAAGCGAGGCGGCCGCCTCGTTATTCCCATCGGGGGCAGCGGCGGACAAACCATGACACGCATCACACGAACCGGCAGCGGCCCGCACGACTACAAGCGCGAGGAATATCACAACTTCCGGTTCGTCCCCCTCGTCGACGAGGACGAGGAGGAGGGAACGTAGCGGGGGCACTGTCTCCCCCGAAGGATCGGGCAACTGCAAAATTCCACCAGCCGCCTCGACGTCGGCACGGGGCCCCACCTGAACCGGCGCTTCCTCAGTGAGTGGCTGCACGAACGGGTCCCTCACCACAAACACACGATCGCCGACACCGTCGCACGAGCGCACGCTCGGACCCTCTTCGCCTCCGGTTCTACTACTCTTTAAGCTCGACCAGGACGCGATCCATGGCCTTCCCCATCACCTGCGGATTCTGGGAACGGCTGTATAATCGTCGGGCCCTCGACGAGATGTTCTCGGAAAGATAGCTTTCCATTTCTTTGCCCGTGACGTTCTTGTCCTTATCCTGATCGGCTTCTCCACGAAGTCCCTTCAAGAAGTAGTAGGTAAATAGGCCGTGCCTCTTTTCGGGATACCAGCTACTGATCTGATCGGCTTTCGAGGCGGTCATCACCAGGCCCTGATCGAGGGACATCATCGGATTTTCGACACTCAGGAGCGCCGGGCTCGCATCTTTCACGAGCGTTCCCTCCTCCGATTGCCCGCTGAAGCACGCGTCAATGGCAACCGTGACCGGCCCCGACGTCAGCTTCGATAGGTTCTCGTACAGCCGGTCCACCGGATACCCAGTCAAACTGAGCTGGGTGGGGGAGCCATCTGCCGGCAAGAAATAGGTACGCCCATCCTCCGAGGGATTCGGGGCGCCGTGGCCACTGTAATAGACAAAAATTTCTGAGTCGTCCGCATCCTTGGGTAGATAATCGTACAATCGACCCTTGTGATTTTTGTCCGACCCCAGAACCGCGTTCAGATCACTCTGGGTGGGGTTTTCGAGGTAAATGACGTTTTCGAGCTTGAATCCCATCGTCTTCACCAAATACTGCTTCACGGTCTCAGCATCGCGCACGGCATAGTCCACGGCCGGGATGGACTCGCTTGTGTATTTGCTCACCCCAATCACGACCGCCACGGCATTCGACCGGTCAATCGTCCCCTCCGGAATCTCGCGATCAACGAGCGGGGCCGTTGTGACGTCCCCCGTTGGGATAGTCACCTTCTCTGTACTCCCGACAACCCTTCCCGATTCGGCCTTGATGTCTACCGCAAGCTCAATGTTCTCCTCTGGAAGCGTCTCAGACGCATAGATAGGAATGCGGAGTTCTTTCGCCTCCGACGCCGCAAGGGTCCCGACGGTCTCTACGCTCTGCGTATCCGTGGAAACAGAATGCCTGTCCCTTCCCATCTTCAGTCCCTCCACCGAAGAGGACGAGTGGACCGTAATTTCCAATCCCCGAGCAGTCCCGGTTCCTTGATTGGAGAGAGTGACCTTCAATTCAGCTTCCCCTCCCGCATCGAGCTGGTCCTCGCCCGACGGGTTCTGGAAAAACACCCCGCCCGTCACGACGGCCTTCTCAAAGTTCGTGCGCTGAACCGTCTGCTGCGTCTGGGCTGGCTGAATGTCCAGCGAAATGACGTCACTGGTCCCTTCTCCTTGCTGAGCATGCGCTGGGAGGACCGCAACGCACAGGAGAACGACCCACGCCGAAACTGACTTTGCAAACATGGTTTTTGTTTTATGTTTGGTAATATAACTAGAAAAAACGTGGACTAGAAGGAAACCATAATGCCGCCGCCGAGAACGTCATCCCTCAGTCCTCTCGCAAACGGATATCGGTACTCCACGTACGGGTAAAACGGCCCAAGAGAGAACCCAATTCCAACGACGCTACTGAGATTGTATTGATTCGACTCATACTCAAACGCACTTCCGTCAAAGTCAAAAACGCCGATACTCGGTCCCAGATAGAAGAAACTTGCCTCATACAGAAGATCGAAATCCAGCGTCCTCGTCTGGCGAAACGTCCCTGTCCGAATCCGATAGCTTGCTCTCAACGCAAGAGACGCAGACGCAGGTTTGATTAGAGCCGAAAGCTGGTATCCGTCGTAGAACTGTACCTGGATCGTCTCCCTCGTGTTGTAAGAGAGTCCTCCCCCAAGCCGTATCGTCACCACGTCACTGTCGTCCTCATCGTCCCCGTCGTCCATCGTTGTCGTTGCCCGATCCTGTTGCCTCTGAGCAGTGGGCTCCTGTGTGGGAATCGTTCCCTCTTGCTCCGCCAGCACTTTGAACTGATAGTTTTCCCCCTCCAGCCCATCCGGAAAATCTTGGAGAACTGCCCAGACGATTTCTTTTCCCGTCCCCGGAGACACGCCACTGCCTACAGCCCCGGACGTAGCGGACGGGGCGTAGTCAAACGTGTTTCCCCCATCTCGGGAAAGTCTTAGATCAACGTCGTACGTGACCCGCTGATCACCATTCAAATCGTACTCAATCACAACGTTGTTGCCCTGCTGGTAGGCTTGGACGTTTCGGACCTGAACGTCTTGGGCCTGCACGACCGCAACGGGTCCGAGAAAGAGAATTCCCAGTAGGAGTCCTGAAAACAGGAGCGACCATCGTACTCGTGGTATGCACATATCGTCTAGAGTCTCAATACGCATTGAAGGAAATCGGGAGAGGAAGATGCCGGAAAGGCAAACGTGCCCAATCCGCTCCTCCGCCCAGCCGAGAGCATTTTTCAACAATATACAAAAAACTCCCTCCTTCTAAAGCTCCCGTTTAGCGGGCGATTTACAGTTGTCCGGAGAGAACGCCCCCTGCCGCTCGCGTCGATACCGTATCGCCCTTCAATCGGGCGTTGATTACTGATACCGTTCCCAGTTCGAAACGTCTACTTGCGAAATAATACCGATTGCCGAAGATCATTGTGCATCTATCGGGCACCCTCCTGCGATGAGGACGCCCACGTCTGCTTCCGGTCCATCCCGCACAAGGGAAGCTTGGCTTCCCAGATGCGGGATCTTCTCCGATAGAACCCAGCAGCTCAGCCAAATACAGAGCCACTCGCAAAGTGCACGACGATCCTGCGTAGTTGGTATAAGATTGCTTCCC
>CAZSBW010000076.1:0-9890 GCA_964604815.1 uncultured Salinivenus sp.
GCATCGGGCCGTCGGTGGCGGCCACCACCAAAATCGCCCCGTCCATCTGCGCGGCCCCCGTCACCATGTTCTTCACGTAATCGGCGTGGCCCGGACAGTCGACGTGGGCGTAGTGCCGGTTCTCCGTCTCGTACTCGACGTGGCTCGTGGCAATCGTAATGCCCCGCTCCCGCTCCTCCGGCGCGTTGTCGATCGACTCAAACGTCTTGGCCGCCGCTCCCCCCACCCGCTCGGCCAACACCTTCGTGATCGCGGCCGTGAGGGTCGTCTTCCCGTGATCGACGTGCCCGATCGTTCCTACGTTTACGTGCGGCTTCTCTCGATCAAACTCTTCCTTGGCCATGGTCTGTAGAGTTGGTGAGTGGCTGTAGTTCAAAGGTCAGAATAAGTCGGTATCCTCCCCGCGCCTCCGTGCTACGCTTACGCAGTCGCCTCGACGGTCTCTTCGTCCAGAATCTCCTCTGCAATGCTATCCGGAACGGGCTCGTAGTTTTCGAACTGCATTGTGTAAATGGCCCGCCCCTGCGAGATCGACCGGAGATCAGTCGAATACCCAAACATCTCGGACAACGGCACCTGAGCGTTAATGACCTGCGCATCGTTACGCTGACCCATCTCGCCGATCTGCCCGCGGCGGCTGTTCAGATCGCCAATGATGTCACCCATGTACTCTTCGGGCGTCACGACCTCGACATCCATGACCGGCTCCATAAGAACAGGATTGGCCCGGCGCGCTGCTTCCCGAAACCCGAGGCGTCCAGCAATCTCGAAGGCATTCTGGTCGGAGTCGACCTCGTGGTGATCGCCGTCGTAGAGACGCACCTTCACGCCTTCAAGGGGATAGCCCGCAATCGGGCCGTCCTCCATCGCGCTCTCGATGCCGCGCTCAACGGAGGGAATAAACTCTTTCGGAATGACGCCGCCCTTAATTTCATTCTCAAACTCGAGACCTTCGCTCTCTTTATTCGGCCCCACCTCCATGTACACCTCGGCAAACTGACCGCGCCCGCCAGTCTGCTTCTTGAGCACGTAGTGCTCGTCAATCATCTGCGTCAAGGCCTCTCGATAGGCCACCTGCGGGCGACCAACGTTGGCCTCGACTTTGAACTCACGCTTGAGCCGGTCAACGATAATCTCGAGGTGAAGCTCTCCCATCCCGGCAATAATTGTCTGTCCCGTCTCCTCGTCGGTGGAGACGTCAAACGTCGGATCCTCCTCGGCCAGCTTCACGAGGCCATTCATCAGCTTATCACGGTCGGCCTTCGACTTCGGCTCCACCGCGATGCGAATCACCGGCTCCGGGAATTCCATCGACTCGAGCACCACCGGGTGCTCTGGGTCGCAGATGGTGTCCCCCGTCTTCAGGTTCTTCGGGCCTACGACCGCCGCAATGTCTCCGGCGCGGATCACGTCTACGTCCTCCCGGCTGTTCGCGTGCATGAACATCAGGCGCCCAACACGCTCCTCCTCGTCCTGTGTCGGGTTGTAGACCTTCGTTCCCGACTCCAGCGTGCCACTGTAGACCCGAATGAAGGTGAGCTTGCCAACGTAGGGATCGGTCGTGATCTTGAAGGCGACGGCACTGAAGGGCTCATCTTCTTCCGGGCGCCGAACGAGTTCCTCTGCCGTCTCCTCCTGCTCTTCTTCCTCGTCGTCTACGTCCGCATCGACCGTCGTCGACGTGGACACCGCCTCGGGATTGTGCCCGGTCACGGGCGGCACGTCGTCGGGGCTCGGGAGATACTTTACGACGCCGTCGAGGAGGCGCTGAATGCCCTTGTTCTTGAGGGCCGACCCCAAAAACATCGGCGTGATGTCACGGTTGAGCGTGGCTTTTCGGATGACGTTCTCCAGCTCTCCCGGCTCAATCGCCTCCTCGTCGAGGTACTTCATGAGGAGCTCGTCGTCATACTCAGCGACGCTCTCAAGCAACTTGATGCGCCACTGCTTGGCCGTCGGTTTCAGGTCGTCGGGAATGTCGAGCACGTCCCACTGCATGCCCTGCGACTCGTCGTCCCAGACGATGGCTTTGTTCTCGATGAGGTCGATGACCCCACGGAACATGTCACCTTCCCCAATGGGATACTGGAGAGGGATCGGAGTGGCATTGAGCCGATCCTCCATCATTTCGAGCACATTTTCGAAGTCGGCCCCCGTCCGGTCCATCTTGTTGACAAACCCGATTCGGGGCACGTCATACTTGTCAGCTTGCCGCCAGACAGTTTCCGACTGCGGCTCGACCCCCCCCACCGCGCAGAAGAGGGCAATCGACCCATCCAGCACGCGAAGCGATCGCTCCACCTCAACCGTAAAGTCGACGTGGCCGGGCGTGTCGATAATGTTGACTCTGTGGTCGTCCCAATAGCAGGTGGTCGCCGCGGAGGTAATCGTGATGCCCCGCTCCTTTTCCTGCTCCATAAAATCCATGGTCGCAGCCCCGTCGTGGACCTCGCCCATGCGGTGCAGACGACCTGTATAGAACAGGATTCGCTCGGTCGCAGTGGTTTTCCCGGCATCAATGTGGGCCATGATGCCGATGTTGCGGGTCCGTTCGAGCGGAAAGCTCTTGTTTTTGTCGACTTGTTTCTTAGCCATGGTACTGAGTTGGTTGCGTACGCAAGGATGCCCGTGCCCAAGCGTGTCGCCTGAACGACGGTGGTCAATGTGAACGGGTCGGATGAGAACCCCGATCAGAAGCTAAAGTGGGCGAACGCCTTGTTCGACTCGGCCATTCGGTGTGTGTCGTCCTTCTTCTTAACGGCACCGCCCTCTCCGCGGGCCGCATTGATAAGCTCACTCGCCAGCCGATTGGCCATGCTTTTCTCTTTCCGAGCGCGGGCATACTGGATGATCCACCGAAACGCAAGGGTCACGCGACGCTCCGGACGCACTTCAATAGGAACTTGGTAGGTCGCTCCTCCCACCCGCCGGCTGCGCACCTCAACGAGGGGCGCGGCATTATTGACCGCCTTCTTGAAGACCTCAAGCCCCTGCTCGCCCGTACGCTCCTCAATGACATCAAAGGAATCGTACACGATGCGCTGCGCGAGGCTCTTCTTCCCGTCCCGCATCACGGCGTTCACGAAGCGGGAAACGAGGTCGTCCCGATACATCGGGTCTGGCTGCGTCGTGCGTTTCTCGGCTTTATTATCTCGTGCCATAATGGTGTAAGATGTCGTCAGTGACTCGAAGAGGCGACGCGAGTAGATCGCTCCGAACGAAGCGGCGAGGTGGGCTTTCGGACACAAAAGGCGCTGTGTCAATCTGCACGCCGCATCGGCCGGCGGAAAAACACAGCGCTAGGCCCGACTGCTTCCTCCCCGTCCTCTCAGGTCATAAGCAAAGCGCTAGTCCGTGGGCTTCTTGGTGCCGTACTTGGAGCGGCCCTGACGCCGATCCTCGACACCAGCGGTATCCAGGGCTCCACGAACGATGTGGTATTTCACACCCGGAAGATCCTTCACGCGCCCACCGCGCACCAGAACGATGGAGTGCTCCTGAAGGTTGTGGCCCTCTCCGGGAATGTAGGCAGTCACCTCGTTGCCGTTGGTTAGGCGCACGCGAGCGACCTTTCGGAGAGCGGAGTTCGGCTTCTTCGGGGTCGTCGTGTACACGCGAGTGCACACCCCTCTGCGCTGCGGACTACCCTCAAGCGCAGGAGCATCGCTTTTCTTCTCTTCGCTCTCGCGCCCTTTTCGGATAAGTTGCTGTATCGTCGGCACGTCAGGTTCGCTCTTCTATTGTCAATCAAGTGTCAGTGGAATCAACCGTGCTTCGCAGCCGTCTTCACTGCGCGCATAGCCTGTAGTCGTAGAACAAATCTCGAATGAGGGTCCAACTCCCCGGCAAAGAAGGAATGAAAAGGGCGGTTTTCGGCTTAAATCGTCGCTGTGGGCCGTCGAGTTCTCCTGTAATAGATATACCGGCCTATACCGGTTGATCGATCAAATAACTCCGAACCCGGCAAAGAAAAAGGCGAGCGAGGCTCGCCTGAGTGCCTTTTCGTCCATCATCACGTTGGAGTGAACGGCGCCCCTCGTCTTCGCAGAGGGGATCTACGGGACGTCGTTCGACTGGGTTTCGGCCGAAGCGTCGTCCGAATCAGATTCAGAAGAACTTCCATCTCCGACCGAAAGAGCTTCATCAAACCCGATTCGACCGACGTCGGCCGTCGGCTGTCTGTATTTTACCAATCGGTGCAAGGTACGTGTGGACCATCGCTCTCGGGGAGAGCGACTCAGGAGAAGAACCTTTCTCCTACACGTTTAGAGAGACGTTCATTTTCCTCCCCTCCCCGCCTCTGGGAATGGAGAACCGAGTTTACTCTCCCCCGTCCCCCGGCACCGTCGCCTCATCAGCTTGCTCGGATGCATTTTTCCCGCCTTCGAGCCGCTTCCCACCGCCTCGACCGTTTGTGGTGACGTATTCTCCATGCGGCCGCTCCCCAAGGATGTCGAGAAGCTCGTCGGGCCCTAGCACCTCCTTTTCGAGAAGAGCGCGGGCCATCTCGTCGAGTCGGTCCCGTTTCTCACTTAGGAGGGAACGTGCACGCCGTCGGGCTCGCTCGACGATCTCCTTCACTTCCTCATCGATGGCCTGCGCCGTGGCGTCGGAGTAGGGCTTCTCGAACACCGGCGCGTCGTCGTCGCGCTCCGAAAGGTTGAAGCTTATGTTCCCAATCCGGTCGCTCATGCCGTAGTCCGTGACCATCGCATAGGCCATCTTCGTAATCCGTTCGAGGTCGTTTTGGGCCCCCGTCGTAATGCGGTCGAAGACGAGTTGCTCGGCGACGCGTCCGCCCAGCGCCATCGTCATCTGATCCAGGAGGGCCTCTGTGGAGTACAGATAGCGCTCCTCTGGGAGATACCGCGCGTGGCCGAGCGCCGACATGCCCCGGGGCACAATCGAGACCTTAACGACCGGATCGGTGTGTTCGAGAAACCAGCCGACGATGGCGTGGCCCGACTCGTGGTACGCGATCACCTTCCGCTCCTCCGGAGAGATGATTTTGTTTTTCTTCTCCAGCCCCGCAATAACCCGATTAATGGCCTGCTCAAAGTCCGCCATCTCGATTACGTCTTTGTCCTTCCGGGCGGCGAGCAGGGCTGCTTCGTTGCAAACGTTGGCAATTTCAGCCCCGGCAAAGCCCGGCGTCTGCCCCGCCAGAATTTCGAGTTCCACATTGTCGCCGAGCAACAGATTCCGCACGTGAACGCGGAAAATCTTCTCTCGCGCCTTGCGATCGGGCTTGTGGATCTGAATCTGCCGGTCGAAGCGGCCGGGACGCAGGAGGGCCGAGTCGAGCACGTCGGGCCGGTTGGTGGCGGCCATAATGATGACGCCTTCGTCCGAGTCGAAGCCATCCATCTCGGCGAGCAGCTGATTGAGCGTATTTTCCCGCTCATCGTTGCCCCCCACCATGTTATTCCGCCCGCGCGACCGCCCAATCGCGTCCATCTCGTCAATGAAGATGATGCAGGGCGCCTTTTCCTTCGCACTCTCGAAGAGGTCGCGCACGCGGCTTGCCCCCACGCCCACGAACATTTCGACGAAGTCGGATCCGGAAATTGAGAAGAAGGGCACGCCGGCCTCTCCCGCCACGGCCTTGGCCATGAGGGTCTTCCCCGTCCCCGGGGGCCCCACCAGCAGGACGCCCGTCGGCAGCTGTCCCCCGAGTCGGGTAAACTTCTCCGGGTTCTTCAGAAACTCGACAACCTCCACGACCTCCTCTTTGGCCTCCTCCAGCCCGGCCACGTCGTCGAACGTCACCGTGTCCTGATCGCTGTCCTCGAAGAGAGTTGCGGTGTTTTCGCCGATGCTCAGCATCTGCGAGCCCGGATTCATCCGGCGGAGAAAGAACACCCAAACGATCACCAGGAGCGCCAGCGGCACGCCCCACAGCAAGACCGTGCCCAGCCAATCTTTCTTGTTCCGGGCGGTGAAGTGGACCGTCGTGCCTCCCTCCTTCTCCACCGTGTCGTTGTGAGCGCGGAGCAGATCGGTGAGCTCGTGGTCGGAGGGCTTCGTCGTCGTAAACGCCCGGCGGTCGGTGTCGGCGAGGGAGCCGAGAAGGTTGTCTCGATTCCGTCGGGGGACCTGCACCGTTCCGCCCCGAACAGCTTCCTGCGTGTAGGTGCCTTCGATCCGCGTGTCGTTGACGATCTCGACGCGCTCTACGTACCCGGACTCGACGTAGTCCAGAAAAGTGCTGTACTCGATCCGCCGCGGCTCCGATCCGTCCCAGTTGAGAAAGAGGTGAACGATTAGGGCCAGAAAAATGGCCAGATACACCCAGAGGGCAAATCGCGAATGAAACAGGGCCCCTATGCCACTGTCCTCCGTTTCGTCCGAAGAAGCGGGCGGATCCGACTCTGAAGAGGGGGGTTCGCGCTCTGCCATGACAATCGCTGGCCCGAGGAGGGACTTCGGAAGGGAAAACGAGACGTAGCCCGACTTTACCCGGAGTCAATCCCTGCGTACAGTCCGGATCCCAACCGTGCGGCGGATCTTGGGTTCCTCGCCGGCGGACTTCGTACCGTTCCCGCCGGTCTTTCCCCTCGACGAGCCGCTACGAGCCGGTATCTGCTTTGGGAATCGACCATACCCTGGGACGACTGGCCAACTGTTCCGCAACGCGCTTCTGGGCCTGCACCGCCACGCGCTTGGCCTGGAATTGTCCCACGATGAGGCGATACTGCGTCTTGCCGTCCCGCGTCTCCTTCAGCACGTCCACCGGCCACTGGTCGTCGAGCCGCCGTCCCACGTCGGCGATGCGAGTCGAGGCCTCCTGCGAGCTCGTGAACGTCTGCACCAGCAGAGTCCACCCCCCTCGCGAACGGTCGATGCGCTCGCGGGTGGGTGCTTCCGGTTGATTCTCGCCGTCCGGTTGATCCTGAACGTTGGCGGGGGCCGGGAGCGGGTCCTCCCTGCGATCCTGACGAGCCTCCTCCGCTCGATCGGCCGTCTGCTCCGTCGACGGGCGCCGGGCGGTGTCGGTGGTAGCCGAGTCCGACGCCGTCGCGAGATCATCTTCCTGTGCTTGCTGCTCTGTCGGTTTCTGATCCGCAATCGTCTTCGGGGGAGTCGTTGTCGTATCGGACGCTGGAGGCTCCTCCGCCGTCGTGTCGGCCCGCACCGAATCGGGCCCGGCTCGTCGCTTCTCAATTAATTTCAGCATGATTCGGGCTCGTTCCACTTGAGGGGCGTCCGGATACTGCTCGGTCAGATGCGTGAGCAACGAGGCGAGTGGGGCATACGCGTCTGCTTCCGCCGTCGAAGTCCCCTGTCGTGTCGAGTCCGCACCGGCATTTTGCCCCTCGGTTGCAGCCGTGTCCACCGGAGCGCGCGTGCTGTCCGGCACCGGCGGATCGCCGGGGGCCGTTCCGTCGGCACGATCCGCACTCGCCGCCTGGAGCGAATCGCCGGCAGCCGACGTCCGCGACTGGAGAGAATCCATAGCCGAAACCGGCGACTGCGTGGAATCTCGCGTCGCCTTGGCAGAGGCCTCAACGGAGTCCGTGGGGTCGGAGTCGGACGGCGACGGCTGGGACGCACCCCCTCCCCTGTCCGGAGCAGGCTTTTCCTCCGACGCAGTCGAATCGGTGGGTCGGAGCGTCGAGAGACGTCGTTCGAGCGTGTCCCGGTACGCGTCGGTCGTGTCCCCCTGCAGCTGTCTCCAATAGACAATGCCCGCTGCGAGCAGGGCCCGAGGGGCTGCGTCCGTGTCCGGATAGCGTGACGCCACGTCCAGAAGTTGGGGAAACGCCGTTTTCGGTCGGTCCCGCTGCCACGCCTCGTAGGCCCGGGCGTACGCCGTATCGGCAAGAGCGACGCGGGTATCCCCCGGCGTCCCCTCCCGGCGATCCAGTCGATCTCGCGCCCGCGCGGCGAGATCCGAGTCTGGATACTGTTCCACGAGTCGACGATACGCCTGCTGGGCCGCCGTGGTGTCTCCTTGGGCCCAGTATGCTTCGGCGAGGGCATAGAGCGCTCGCTTCGCGACCGGCTGATCCCCATTTTCCTGAAGGATCCGCCGGTACCACGTGGCGGCCGAATCGGGGCGTCCGGCCGCCAGGAAGAGCGAGTTGGCCAGCTTGTACCGGGCCACTGCCCGCTCGGCTTCCATCTTGGCCTGCCCGGCCGAGTCGCGCGGAATGGCCGAGAGATCGAGGGCGGCTGCCTCGTCCGACGGGCGCTGAACGGAAGCGTCGTCCGTCGACGAGGGCGCTTCCGCCCCCGGTCTGGACTGCTCCCCCTGCCCGGCCTCTCCTTCTCCCCCTGGCGCAGACGCGCGAATGGCCTCGCGGCGTCGCCAGTTGTCGGTCCGGGGCCGATTTCCCCATCGCTGCTCAAACTGGCGCCGTCCCTGCTGCACCCGCGACGGATCATCGTAAAACAGAAAACCCGCGTCCGACGTCCGGGTGTCCGCCGCGAGCGTTGCCTGTTCGCCCTGGTCGGCGGAGGTTCGACCGCGACTCTGCAATCGCTGCGTTCGCTGCGCCTCTTGCCGTTCCTCAACCTTCGCCTGCCGCTGGCGTCGAAGCTCCTGGACGAATGCCTGAAACTCACGATCACTCATCCGACCCACCCGCAACAGCGAATCCATGCGGGCCACGTCACGGGCCCGCTCTGCCAGGTCGCCGAAGCGCTCGGACTGCGCCCCGGGATCAACGGGGGCATCCGGCAGCCGTTGGCGTTCATCGTCCCCATCGGTCCCTCGGCCTCTCGATCCGAGAGCGGTACTCGCGGTGTCGAAGTGGGCCGACGCCCGACTAAAGTCCTTGTACGCGTCTCGGTAGAGCCGGGCCAGGTCGTAATGCAACCGTCCTTTGGAGGCTCCAGAAGGAGACTCGTCTCTGTAGAGCACATTCTTGAGGGTGCGTCGGGCTCGATCATACTGCCCCTGCTCCCGATAAACCCGAGCACGGACGATTGCCATTTCCCCCCGCTGCTCGAAGTTTTTCTCGTCGCGCTCCAGATCGCGAAGTCGGTCGAGGGCTCGCGACGCATTTCCGTGCATTCCTTGAAGCTGGATGTCGTTCAATCGCGCCGCAAAGCGAAGTTCGTAGCGCGGATTGTACTCCTGCGCTCGTTGGTACGCCTCCCGGGCCGCTGTCGGTCTCCCAGTCGTTTCCAGCACCTGCCCCAGTAGAAACGACCCTCGGGTCCCGACTTCATCCGGCACGTCCCCCTGCAATCCTTTTTGCAGCGCCTGTGCGGCCGCCTCCCACTGCTCCCGACGTACGAAAAGCTCTCCCCGAACCAGATACAAACGAGCGGTCCACGGCCCCATCTCTGCCTCCTGAAGCCCCACCCGTAGCACCTCTTCAGCCTCGTCATAGCGCCGCGTCGACACCAGGGTACGCGCAAGCCAAAAGCGCGCTTCCTGGGCCCGCTCCCCTTCTAGCGCAATCGCCTCCCGAAATTTCTGCGTGGCGCCCACATAGTTCTGCTGATAAAAGTAGGACTTGCCAATGAGGAGCAGGGCGTCGTCCACCCACTTCGACTCGGGATGATCGCGGAGCACGTCTGCACTCTTCTGAATCGCCTTCTCGAAGGAGGCCTCCCCTCCGCCCTCTTTCGGCTCCAAAAAGACGGACATGTACTTCGTCCGGTCCACCGCCCGGGTGCCACTTCCTTCGATCGACGAACGTCCCTTCTCGAAGGCCTTCTTGGCATTGTGGAACTGGTTGTAGTAGGACGTAAAGTTCGTGTACTGACGCCCGAGAAAAGAATTGCACCCTGCGAGGAGCCCCCCAACAATCACGAGCACCAGTCCCCTTCGCACTAGCAACCTGTTGCGCATTGGGGTTTGGAGAGGTTTTGGGACGAGTTCTTAGCGCAAAGCGCATTCTTTCAGCCAACTTTTCTTCCAGTCAGCCAAACGAGGA
>CAZSBW010000077.1:0-9677 GCA_964604815.1 uncultured Salinivenus sp.
ACTCCAAGAGCACTTGCACCAACGGCATGACCTACGGCCCCTACGCAGCGCCTCGACTCTGGCGATCTTGTGATCTTTTGAGATTAATCACCGGACGCCGCCCAGAGGAAGAGTGCCTCGAAGGAATGACAGAAGACCCCCTACGGCCTCGAAGAAAATCGCGCCCGGGCGAGAACGGAGGCGAAACGGCTGAAATCCTCATTGTTTGAACGAAGTGAGTTTGAGGATTTCAGTGGAGCCGACGGTCTCGCCAGCGATTTTCTTCACAGCCGTGATCTTTTTTGTGCGTTTTTGGATCCAGCCAAAAACGCACACCCCCTCCTGAAACGGAGCAGGAACTCAAAAAGAGAGCACCACCGTCCTGCGGTTAATCTCATAACTCCACAAGATCGCCTCGCTCGGAATGACTCTACCCCAAAAGGACTGCCTGATTCTGCAGTAGGGCTACACGCGGGACAGCGCGCGCCGGAGGTCGGCCTCCAGGTTGTCAATCGTCTCGACGCCCACGCTCAGGCGGAGAAGCGAATCCGAGAGGCCGATCTTTTCTCGTTCCTCGGGCGGGATGGAGGCATGGGTCATGGACGCCGGATGCTCGATGAGGCTCTCGACGCCGCCCAGGCTCTCGGCCAGCGTGAAGACCTCCACCTCGTCGAGCACCGCGAGGGCCTTCTCCATGTCGTCGTCGGCCAGCTCGAAGGAGATCATGCCCCCAAAGTCGCTCATCTGCGTCTTTGCCAGTTCGTGACCCGGGTGCGAGGGCAGCCCCGGATAGCGCACGCGCCCCACCGTCGGATGCTCGTCGAGCATGGCGGCGAGGCGGCGGGCATTCTCGCAGTGCCGCTCCATGCGAAGGTGGAGCGTCTTCGTGCCTCGAAGCGTCAGAAAGCAGTCCATCGGGCCGGGAGAGGCCCCGGTGCTCTTCACCTGAAAACGCAGCTTCTCGGCCCAGTCGTCGGAGTTGGTACAAATCGCTCCCAGAATGAGGTCGGAGTGACCGCCGAGGTACTTCGTTGCGGAATGGAGCACGAGATCGGCCCCAAGCTCAATGGGTTGCTGCAGATACGGGGAGGCGAAGGTGTTGTCGACCGCTACGTCCACGTCGTGAACCTCAGCGCGCTCAGAAAGCGCCTCAATGTCCACGATCCGCATGAGGGGATTGGTGGGGGTCTCCACCCAGAGAAGCACCGTATCGTCCGTAAAGGCGTTCTCGACCCGCTCCGGAACGCTCATGTCCACGAACGACGTGCGAATGTCGAGCGGTTCGAAAACCTGCCGCATGAGCCGATGCGTGCCGCCGTACAGGTCGTCCGTGGCCACCACGTGATCGCCGGGTCGCAGGCTCTTCATGATGGCGTCGATGCCGGCGACGCCTGAACTGAACGCGATGCCATGCTCGGTGCCTTCCAGCCCAGCGAGATTGCCTTCCAGAGCCGTTCGGGTGGGATTGGACACGCGCGAGTACTCGTGCCCCTTGTGCCGGCCGGGCGCCGCCTGCGCGTAGGTCGAGGTCTGGTAGATGGGCGTCATGACGGCTCCGGTAGCCGGATCGGGCTGCTGGCCCGCGTGCACGGCCCGCGTTCCGAACCCGGAATGCAGATCGGCGAGCGAAATCGAGACGTCGGAATCGTCAGACATACGGCGGTTGTCTTGAGCGTACCAAAAAGAATGGAAGTCGAAGCGTCGTATCCCCCTCAACGCACAAGAACCCGAGTCCCAGTCGGGGACCCGGGTTCTCGCTTTCCAAGGAGCCGGAAGAGCGCGCCCAACCGGGAATTGAGAAGACGACTAATTTCCGCCTTCCTGGCCCCCCTCTTGCTGCAACTGCGTTTCCGCACAGTCCTCAACTTTCTCTGCTTTCTTGATCTGCTCAGTCTGGACGTATGCAGTCAAAAGCGCCCTGCAGGCATTTTCGCGCACCGAATCTCCTCCCCGATCGGCCAATTGCCGGGCGCGCTCCAGCGGGGGAATGGCCTTTTTGTATAAGTTGAGTTGCTTCTGAGCCACCACCTTCTGCTTCCTCGACAGTTCATTCACGATTCGTTCCTCCTCGTCGGTTTGCTGACGATTTTCTTCCACGACCACATCTCGAATGGCGTCGATCGAATCCTGGATGGACCGCAGCGAGTCCTGTACCTGTCGGGCCTTGTTTGTATACGCCGCTCCAAGGTTATACTGAGCCCGTACGTTTCCCGAATCCAGATCAACGGCTTTCTTGAGTTGTTCGATGGCCTCGTCGTACCGATCCGCATTGAGCAACATCGACCCGTAGTTGTACCGGTAGGTGACATTATTCGGATTCTTCTCAATCTGCGCTCGGTACTCCTCCATGGCCGTCTGCGTCATTCCGGCCTGATTGTAGGCATTCAGTAAACGGCCTTCAAGTTCAGCAAGCGGCGTTTCGGTGCTCAGATCCGCCGAGAGCGACACCGATCCGCCGGCCCCGCTTCGCAACGTCGTGTCCTGAATCGAAGCTCCCCGGTAGAACAGCTGAATCTGTAACTGTCCCTTTTTCTGGTTCTTTTGAAAGGTTCCCGAAACCGTCCCTTCACTCTCAACCGACACTTCGTCAGGCACAGAACCGGATACCTCCTGGGCGTTTCCATCTGTCTCGACGGTTCCGGAATACTCCAGCCCCGGAGACCCCGCAATCCTGAAGTACGTCTGTCGCGACGAGAGATCCTTCCGGGCACTCTCCAGTAGATCGATTGCCTTCTTTGTCTGCTCGTTCTGCAAGTACAGCGCACTGAGAATGTCGTAGGCATTCTTGTCGGGCTGATCGGCCGTTTCCATGTAGCGCTCCAGCCGGGGGATGGCCTCCGACATGCTTCCGCTCTGCATCATCCGCTGCATGTTCAGGTAGGAGTAGGCCTCATTGAGAATTGCCTCGGACGAGTCCGGAAAGGTCGCGGAGGCCCCTCCGAAGTACGATGCCGCCCGCTGAAAGGCCGTCGAATCCGCTGTGCGTTGCGCCTTTTGGAAGCTCTTGGCCCCCTTCTGGAACTGACTCGTGAACGCCAGGCCCCGCTTGGTCTGTACCTCCTCTCGAAGGCCCGGATCGTATGCTATCGCGCTGTCGCCAGCAATTCGAGCCCGGCGGTAGAGGTCTTTGTACTCGTCAGGCAACATCGTGCTGTCGGCCAGTTCCCGAAGGACCTGTGCTTGCATCTTAAAGGCCTCTCCTCTCGTCTTTCCGGTCACGGTCGTGTCCTGGGTCAGTGCCGTATCAAGATTGGCACGGGCCGCCTCGTAATTGTTGTTTTTCATGGCGTCCTCCGCCTTTCCCAGATAGGGGCTGCTCGCCGAGCAACCGGCCAGGATTCCAAGCAGGAGCCCGCCCCAAACGAATGCGAAGAGTGCTGATCGTTGTATCGGTGTCATGGTCACGGTATGGTCCGTAGCAGAGAACTCAAATGTGGATGTCGGTCGAATCTACTGGTCCGTGCACAAGTGCGCAACCCACCTCCCCAGTGCGCTGAAGGCCCGTAGGCCTCGCCGTCAGAGCCGGTGTTCTGAGTCCGTTCACGAGTCAGTACACCGCCAAGAACGCTTCTGCTCGACGCGACAGGGATTGGTTCGCTCGCCCCGCTTTTCTTCCTCCGTCATTCCATCAAAAAGCGCCTGGCTGTCTTCACGGGGGTCTGGATCCGCAGCAGAATCACTCGACGCAGATCGGATGTCGGCAATTACGTGGCGGGGACCGTCCTTGTCTCGTGATCGTGCTCGTCCAGTAGTGTCCAGTCGGGGGAGATCCCCTACTCCCTACCTCCGCACGAGCAGGGCCCGGCGGAGATCAGTGCATAACTTACGTGGACGTAGAAGTCTATGCAACAAGAATTTCGTCAGCCCTCCGTGAACTTCCCCGTCCGTCTCCCCGTCATTTGCGGGCGAGAACGGAGTTCACGGGGATCGGCCCGTCTCGGTGTGGGCCGCCGGCCCTCCCAACAAATCGCAGGCAACGGGGGAAGAGCCGATGGGCTCAGCCAGATGGCACAGGCGATTCGTCAGCTACGAATCGGCCTGGGCAAACCCGGTGCACTTCTCCACCTGGGCCGCTCGTCCGGGCTGCCCCGTCTGGACGTAGACAACCATGAGAGCCCTGCATGCATCCTGTCGGATCGTGCCGGAGATTCCTGTCATCTGCCGCGCCCGCTCCAGCGGCGGAATGGACTGCTTGAAGAGGCTGTCCCGTTTCTGGACGAGGGCGTTTATTTTCTCCTGCTGATCGGTGGTGTCCGAGCTCGCTGCCTGCGTTTGCTTCTCGAGCGCCGCAATGCTGTCGTCTCGGGCGAGGGCCGCATTCATGTAGGCCGCGCCAAGATTGTACTGACTCCCGGCGTGATCGGGTTGAATCTCAATCGCTCGCTCGAACTGAGCAATCGCACGCTGGTATCGTTCCGCCTCCAACAGAAGAGCCCCGTAGTTGTATCGGTAGCGCAAATTGTCGGGCTCTTTTTCAATCTGCTTCCGGTACGCCTCCAGCGCCTGATCGGCGTTTCCGACCTGATTGTAGACGGTTAACCGAAGCCCCTGCAGACTCTTGTCTGTGGGATACGTTCGAATTGCTCGATCGAGAAGTTCTGCCGCTTCCTCGTACTGCTCATTGGTGACGTAGAGCTTTCCGAGAATCTTGTACGCCTCTCTGGCGACGGGATCGGCCCGCTCCACGTACTCCTCCAGAATGGGAATAACGGACTTCCGCTGCCCGATCCGGAGACGAGAGCGCGCTTCGTCCAAAACCGGCCGCGCCGAATCGGCCTGTGCGATCCCGGCCGCGCCGAAAAAGGCGGCGGCATGTCGGTAGCGGCCCTGCTCGTCTCTCTTGTTGGCCTCATTGTATGCAAGCGAGCCCAATCCAATCTCTCGCTCGAAAACCCGCTGCCGCCGTGCCTGCACCTCCTCTCGCAGATCCGAGTCAAAGGAAAGGGCCTGGTCTTCTGCCTCCCGGGCCCGTCTGTGTCGGTCCTTGTACTCGTCCGGGGACATCGTGGTGTCCGCCATCTGGCGGAGCACGTCTGCACGCAACAGGTACGCATCGGTGTCGGTCGAATCCTGTTCGAGAACCCGTTCAATCCTCGACAGGGCCGTCTCGTACTCTCCCGCCTCCAGGGCCGTCGTGGCCTTCCCCACCTCCGGACCGCCGGAGCCACAGCCCGCGAGCACTCCCACCGCGAGACCAACCCAAACAATCAACAACGTCACCGTCTGCTTCCCTGTCATCATATCGACTTCGCTAACCGTTCGAGAATCCAATGGATACCCCCAGAGAAAGGACCCGTCGCTCAAATCCCGAGTGGTGAACTGTGCGTCGCGGACCGGTCACGGCTAAAAAATGAGTCAGAAGTCAAAAAATCGCAATGCGCCCTGGACTCGGGATGGCATTGTAACTGCTCGCCGGTCTTCCTTTCTTGGAAGCGCTCACAAAAAGCGAAAAGGGCCGGACCGAACCGCATCTGTGCTAGTCTGATAAGGGTGCACGTACTTGCCGGTCTCATTGGTTCCGCAAGTCCGCCTGTCCCGCTGCCTCCCACGGGATGCCGTCTTTCCACTGACAATCTCTGCCTTCCCGATGGAAACAACCGACGCTTCGACCTCACTCGTTCCCCCCAGCCTCCAAACCCTTCTGGGAAACATTCTCGATTACGCGGGCCTCTTCCCTCCCGCCGACCTCTCGCTCGCTCGGGCCCTTCAGAATTACGACGAGTACCGAGAGGAGCCCGAATCGTGGATGCTTTCTCGATTCGTGCTCCCGGTGCGCCGCCTTCCCGACCTTACCCCCTTCCAGAGCCTCTTCTCCGGCGAGGAGCCGTACCGCTTTTCCGTTCTCGGCACCGGAGGCGACAGCCGGGACACGTTTCTCGACGCGTTGACCCGGGACCTCGACGTGATCGACAGCTTCGATGAGGAGTACGGCGGGCAGGCACAAGTTGAGGTGATGGAGGTGCCCCTCCCCGCCACCCTGGTCGGCAGCGCTCAAACCGACCTCGAATCCTTCTTCGAAACCCTGAACCAGGGCCTCGTCGAGGCCGGCACCGCCAAGCTCGACTTCTTCTTCGAAGTGCCGATGCGAACCAACGCGGTGGCGGATTTGCCCGCCCTCTGTGCCGCCGTTGCCGAGCACAACAGCCGGCAACCCGTCCCCGCCCGCTCCAAGATCGGGCTCAAGATGCGATGTGGCGGGGCCGATCCCAGCGACGTGCCGTCCGTCGAGCATGCAGCGGCGCTCACAACGGCCTGCCGCGACGCCGGGATCCCGTTCAAGGCCACCGCCGGCCTGCACCATCCCATCCGCCACTACGATGATGGCCTGGACACCGAAATGCACGGCTTTCTCAACGTCTTCGGGGCAGCCGTCCTCGCGTCCGAACACCAGTTGGAAAGAGACGACGTTCGGCCCATTCTCTCCGAAGAAACTGCTAGTAACTTCCGATTCGAAAAAGACGCCTTTTTCTGGCGGGACCTGAGTGCCTCACTCGAGGGCATTGAACACACCCGCGACAACTTTGCGCTCTCTTTCGGAAGCTGTAGCTTCGAAGAACCCGTCGACCACCTGCGCGACCTCGAACTGCTCTAACGATCTATTTCTCCAGGGCCCTTGCTGCATCGCCTGGAACCTCTCTACACACGTTCACCCGCTCATACGCTCAACCCGATCCTCATGGACGACCCGACCACCGATCCTTCCGTCTCCACCTTCCTCGACGTGGACCCGGAAAGCCCCTTTCCCATCCAGAATCTTCCCTACGGCATCTTTTCACCGCCAACCTCTTCCACCCCGCGCGTCGGCGTGGCCATCGGCTCCCACGTGCTCGACCTCGCGCTCCTCAACGCCGAGGGGGCCTTCGACCATCCGGAAGTGACCGACACTCGGCCCTTCGCCGAGGCCTCATTGAACGCCTTCATGGCCCTGGGCAAGCCCGTGTGGTCGGCCGTCCGCGAGCGCGCCCACACCCTGCTGCGTGCCGATACGCCCGACCTCCGCGACGACCCGGCCCTCCGCGAAAAGGTGCTGCACGACCGCGACGCAGCAGCGATTCACATGCCCGTGTCGGTCGGCGACTACACCGACTTCTACTCCTCGGAGCACCATGCCCGCAACGTGGGCACCATGTTTCGCGGCCCCGAGAACGCCCTCAAGCCCAACTGGAAGCACCTGCCCGTCGGCTACCACGGCCGCGCCAGCAGCGTCATTCTGAGCGGGGAGGACGTGCGGCGCCCCTGCGGCCAAACCCGTCCCAACGACGACGAGCCACCGGTCTACGGCCCCACGCAGCTGCTCGACTTTGAGCTCGAGGTGGGCTTCTTCACCGGTCCCGGCAACAATCGAGAAGAACCCATTCCTGTTGACGAGACGCCGGAGCACATCTTCGGGTTTTGCCTCGTCAACGACTGGAGCGCCCGGGACATTCAGGGCTGGGAGTACGTGCCCCTCGGCCCCTTCCTCGGCAAAAGCTTCGCCACGACCATCTCGCCGTGGATCGTGCCGATGGCCGCCCTGGAGCCGTTCCGCGTCGCGGGTCCGGAGCAGGACCCCGAGCCCCTCGACTACCTCCAGCACGGCGGAAACTGGGCCTTCGACGTCGATCTGGCGGTGGACCTGCAGACGGACGCAATGGACGCTCCCCATACCGTGTGCCAGTCCAACTTTAAGCACATGTACTGGACGGTCTGCCAGCAGCTGGCCCACCACACGGTGAACGGCTGCAACACGCAGCCCGGCGACCTCATGGCCTCCGGCACCATCAGCGGCCCCACGGAAGACAGCTACGGAAGCATGCTGGAGCTCTCCTGGCGCGGGCAAGAACCGGTGGAGCTCCCCGGCGGCGAGACGCGCTCGTTCCTCAACGACGGCGACCGCGTGATCCTGCGAGGCCACGCGCAGGGCGACGGCTATCGCGTGGGCTTCGGCACGGCGGCGGGCACGGTGCGCCCGGCCTCCGGCGAGTAGACGTCCCGGTTCGAAGGCCCTCACGTGCGCCAATCAATGGCTGCTTGTATAGAAGGGCGATCCTGCCATCTTTGCAGTCCGTTCGCGCTTCGGATCCGGCCGTTGACACCCCTGACAGACCGGGTCAGCCACAACTTCGGACCCCGGACAGGAGCGCGTCATCTCGTCGGATCTCACCGTCGTACTGACAGGATGTTTGTGGGAATATTTGGGGTGGTATAGCGGTTGCATGAGAAAGTGGGTGAGTTACAGCGGTGAGGGCTCGTGACCATCGGTCACGCCCTCGCCCCCTTCACTACCCTTGAATGAACCGACCCAACCACCCATGACGAGCTTGAGCCGCACCCGCAACCAAAACGTGAACGACCTCCAGCGCGAGATTGACCGTGTCTTCGGTCGCTTCTTCCCTTCCCGCGAGAACGACGAGGAGTCGACGTCCCGCCAGGCGGTCTGGGCCCCGCGCACCGATCTCCTTGAGACGGCGGATCACTATCGCCTCCAGCTCGACGTGCCGGGGCTGAGCAAGGAGGACCTCAACATCAGCTACAAGGACAACCAGCTCACGGTGAGCGGCGAGCGCACGAGTGAGCGCACCGACGAGAACGAAGAATACGTCCGCGTCGAGCGCTCCTTCGGGCAGTTCTACCGCTCCTTCACCCTGCCCCGCACGGTGAACGCGGAGGACATCGAGGCCGCTTACGAGAACGGCGTCCTCACGATCAACGTGCCGAAGACCGAGAAGGAGACGTCCCGCCAGATCGAAATCCAGTAAGAGGTTCCGTGTGTCTCTCACGCGCCGTTCGTGCGTGAGCGTTGCTGCCGACGTGTCCCCCTGGCCGGCCCCGCCCGGTCAGGGGGTTTTTTATGGGTCGCCCGCTCGAACGCGGCCCGTCTCGGCGGAACTTTCTCCCCGAACCGTGCCTTCGCCGGGGTGATATGTCGGTTTCCCTCCATCGCCTTCGCGACCGTCTTCCCGCCCGCCTGGAGCAGCCCCTCCCCGGCCACGAGGCCCACGCCCAGATGGCCCCCCGCTACTCGGCCCGCGATGAGGCGCTCTCAATCCAGGACAAAGACTGTCGGAACGCCGGGGTGCTCGCATTGCTCCTCCCCCACCGCAACGACAATCCTGCCATCCTCCTGACCGTCCGGCGCGAGGAGTTGCCCGACCACGCCGGCCAGATCTCGTTCCCCGGCGGCCAGCAGGAAGGGACCGAGACGCTCGCGGAAACGGCCCTGCGGGAATCCAAAGAAGAAATCAACCTCAATCCGGCGTCGGTCGAGCTCCTGGGGACGCTCACGCCTCTCTACATCCCGCCGTCCAACTTCTGCGTCCATCCGTACCTCGGCATTGTGGGACACAGTCCGTCCCTCACGCCCACGGACCGAGAGGTCGACGACGTGCTCCGCGTGCCGCTGCCCCACTTTCTCGATCCGGAGACGCGCGTCGTGGAGCCGTGGACGCTGCACGGAACGACGGTGGAGGTGCCCTACTACGACGTGGCGGGCCACACGGTCTGGGGCGCCACGGCCATGATGCTGGCCGAACTGCTGGCGATTATTCGAGACGTGCTCGACGCTGCGTAGTCCCGCTGTCTACGTTCGTCTTCCGCCAATCGTGTTAAGTAGACCGGCGAAAGAACATGGCTCCTGTTGGATCGAAGGTGTAGTCGGGGTCCATCCATGGTACGCGACAAAAACTGGACGAGGCTTCACAAGAGGGCTATTCCCTTTC
>CAZSBW010000078.1:0-9674 GCA_964604815.1 uncultured Salinivenus sp.
CCTCGCCGGTCCGGCGCCACTGCCGCAGGAGAAAGAGCAGGTTGTGCGGCGCCGGGAACTTCGGAGCCGATCCGAAGCCGCCGTGCGTGCGGTCGAACTGACGGGCGAGTTGGTCGTGCGCCTCGTCGAGGACCGCCTCGTCGGGCGCCTCTGCGCCCCCGCCCTCCTCCACAGAGCGCTGCAGGAGACTCGTCACCTCGTCGGCATCCTCCAGCAGCTGCTCGCGGTTCTCGTCCCACATCTCGTCGATCCGCTCCAGGAGTCCCATCAGGCCCATCTGCTGAAAGCGGCCCGTCTTGGGCAGATAGGTGGCCGCGTAGAAGGGCTTGCGGTCGGGCGTGAGAAGAATGGTGAGCGGCCACCCGCCCTGCCCCCGCATCATCTGGCAGACGTTCATGTAGATGGTGTCCACGTCGGGCCGCTCCTCGCGGTCTACCTTGATCGGTACGCAGGTGGCGTTCAGTCGCTCGGCCACCTCCGGGTCCTCAAACGACTCCTCCTCCATCACGTGGCACCAGTGACAGGTGGAGTAGCCGATGGAGAGAAAGATGGGCTTGTCCTCCTCCTTCGCTTTCGAAAAGGCCTGTTCCCCCCACGGATACCAGTCCACGGGGTTGTCCTTGTGCTGGCGGAGGTAGGGGCTCTGTTCGTCGGCAAGACGGTTGGGCATCGGACTGAAAACGGGCGGTGAAAAGAGCGCGACGAACGTGAACGGCGAATGCTGCCTTCGGTTCACCAGTCCGACTCAAGGACAGAGCAACCGCCTCTTTCCGAAAAATGGAACTCGTGGAGCCCTTTGGGCAGCCCGGCGGCGCACGGAGGCGACCCGACCGCGTTCGAAGAGGGGAATGGAGCCGGGAGATTTAATTGCAATAACGGAAACTAATCCCGCTTCACCCTCGGCGGTGTCGGATGCTCACGAGCACGTGCTGCCCCGACACGCCAATCAATCCGGCTCCGGTGAGGGCGCCGAGGCCGAGAAGCACCCAGACCACCATTTGTTGCCACAGCGGAGACGCCTTCCCGGCCCGCCCATCGAGCGGAACGACCGGCTCCCCGTCCACGCGCAGGGCGGAGAGGTACGGCGTTGGATTCTCGGGATTCAACGCCGAATCGACAACGAGAACGGCGGACCGTCCCTCCAGCGACGGAATCGAGCGGCGTGCCCCCGACCCGGGCGGCTCCGGAATGCCGATGCGCTCCCGACGCGTCTTCGCCACCTCCGATGCGGCCGCGAGGAATCCGCGGTCGTCCCCTTCGATCCGGACCTGCAGATACCACCTCGGTCCCCCGGCCGCCGCCGACCGCCGCCATCCCGCCCATTCGATGCGCCCCTCCAGCCGGTCGTGTTGCTCGGCCCCCTTCTGCGTCCACTGCCCGTACAAGCCGTAGCCGCAGCCCACGACCAGCCCGATTCCCACGAGGATCCCCGCCACGGCAAAGGGCAAAAGCGCAACCGGATCGTCGGACGACCTCATGGGCATTCGTGGTACGAGGTGGTAGCGCGTTCGCAGTGTTGCCGGCGTGATTTTACCAAACCCAAGTTGCGTGTCATTCCGCTCAAGGGAAGTTTTGTGGAGTTACGAGGTCAATCCCAGGACGCTGGTGCTCTCTTCGTGAGTTTTTTCTCCATTTCAGGAGTGGATGTGCATTTTTGGCCGGGTCTAAAATTACCTTTTAGTTTTTTCATTATAATCTTTCAGATTCCAATCCCTTGTCGCTCAGGCACGATTGAGGGCAATCCCTTGTCTTCTGCTATGCGTCGCTCGCCACCGGCACAAATGCTCCCGCGTCGGCAAACCAGAGCCCACTCGTCCGGATGGGCTCCCCCGAGAGGTCGACCCATGCCTCGACGTAGGCTCGAATTTGTCTCCTGTACGGATGGTTCGCCCCCAGTGCAGCGCCGAGGTCGGCAGGAGCGACATCGATCCGGTCGCTCTTAAGATCGACGAGAATCCACTCGCCGTCGTGCCGATAGAGCAGATCGACGGCGCCTCGTCGGATCTCGTCCGGCGCCTCGGCCCCACCCGTTCCGGTCCGGGCGTGGGCAAACTCATATTCGGTATGCACCGCGGACGCCGATTGGAGCTCCTCCCAGATCCAGCTGTCGCGAAAGGCCGCGAGCATCGAGCGGAGGCGGCGCACCGCCTCCGGCGTCCCGTCGGCCCCTTGGCTTTCGAGCGCCCCCGCCAGATCCAGTTCGGAGACGGCGGGCGGGGCGGCGCGGTGCCGCACGTACTGTTCGAGCAGTTGGTGGACCACAGTGCCGAACTCGGAGCCGTACCCGTCTCCCTCGCTGAGCGACGCGGCATCCGCTTTCTCGTCGGACACGGACGTGACCGAGTAGGCTGCTCGACTGCGCTCAGTCAGGCGGCGCTCCCGCTCCGCCCGACGCTGTTGGAGATCGGGGGCGGGGGCGGCGCGGGGCTGCGGTGGGGCCTCGTCCGGCACGGTCAGCTCGGGCACCTCCGCCGCCTCCAGATGGGGGTAGAGGGGCGACCAGTAGCCGTCGTTTGGCTTCTCCGGATACGTCGACACGACGAGCAGGCGCTCCGCCCGCGTAGCGGCCACGTAAAGCAGCCGCCGCTCCTCCGCCTCCTCGCGGCGCTCCTCCTCCGCCTGAAAAGCCGGGTCGGTGTCGTCGTACCACCCGAGCGGCGCGTGCGTCACGCGTTCGAAATGGCCCTCGCCCTTCACGACGGGCGCGACGATCTCCTCCTCGTCGCGGCGGAGGTGGAGCTTCGGCGAGGGCGAACGCCCACTGGTGTAGGGATCCGCAAGAAAGACGACCGGCGCCTCCAGCCCCTTCGCCTGATGCACGTTCATCACCCGAACGGCGTCTTCACTGCCGGTCTCCAGCGTCATTCCGTCGATGGACTGCTCTCCTTGCAGCACCAGATCCAGTTCCTCGACCACCTCGCCCCACCCCAGCCCCTGCGCCCCGAGATGCTGCACGGCGCTCACGATGCGCAGCACCGCCCCGGCCCGGACCGAGGCCTCCGCACCGTCGTCGGGGTGCGCCGCCCCGGCCAGAATGCCGAGGTCGTCCACCATCTGCTCGATGCCCACCCCGGGACGCGCCTCATGCACCAGCGTCCGCACCCGGCGAAGCCGCGCAAAGCTGCCCGTCACTCGATCGGCCCGGTCGTCCTCGAGAGATCTCAGAACGGAGTCCGGAACGGGATCTGCCATCCGGTCGAATCGGCCGCCGGCCCGCCGGAATCGGTACAGATCGTCGTCGGACCAGCCGGACAGATCGCCCTTCAGGTACGCAACGGCCGCGACGGGATCGTCCGGGCGCAGCGCACACCGGAGCACGTCCACCACGGCCTTTAGTTCATCGGTGTCTCCCAGGTCCTCGCTTCCGGTAACGGTGTAGGGAATGCCGTACTGCGCGAGGGTGTCCGTGTAGATGCCGAGCCGCGCCTTCGCTCGGGTCAGAATGAGGAAGTCCGAAAAGTCGACGCCGTCCTCGAACACGGCCCCGTCCGCCTCCCGGTGGAAGGCCGCCTCCGCCTCGCCCCGCCGGGCTGCGCGGATGAAGCGGGCGATGCGGGCGGCGTCCTGCGCGGCAATCTCGTCGCCCCGATTCCAGGGCACCTTGTCCAGCGGCATTCGGCGGAGCGCCGTCCCCGGCGGCCCCTCGGCACGCTGCGCGTTGAAGGGCACGTACTCGGCCTGAATGTCGCGGTACTCGGGATCGTCGAAAAGGGCCGCGAACGCGTCGTTGCACCACTCGCAGATCGGCGCTCGCGAGCGAAAGTTTTTCGTCAGCAGCACAGCCTCCCCGTTCGGCTCGTCGTCGATGCGGTTCCGGAAGGCCGCGAAGACGTCTTTGTCGGCTCGTCGGAAGCGGTAGATCGACTGCTTGTCGTCGCCCACGATGAAGAGGCTGCCGTCGCGGGGCGAGCACGCCTCCCAGTCCGTTTCGGTCGGGTCTCGGCTCGCCAGGAACGACAGGATCTCCGCCTGGAGCGGATCGGTGTCCTGAAATTCGTCGACCAGCAAGCGGGGATGCCGCTCCTGGATCTCCTCCCGCACGTCGGGGCGGTCGCGGAGCAGGTCTCGGGTGTGGGAGAGCAGGTCGTGGTAGGTGAGCAGCCCCTCCTCCTGCCGCCGGTCGCGGTACCGCGCCACCGCGGGCCGGGCAACGTCCACGGCGGCCTCGTGTACGAGGGCCTCCCAGTCCCGAAGAACGGGCCGGACCGTCTCTCGGATGAAGGCGGGGAGCAGTTCGTCCCGCAGGGTCCCGGCCCAGTCTTTGGTGTCGGAGTCTTCTTCTTTCCAGTACGTGACCTTCACGTCGGCCCGCTCGTCGTCGGATACGTCCGCAAAAACCTCCAGGAAGGCCGCCTGTTCGGCCGGGGTGTCCAGCTCCCGATAGCGCAGCATCCGGTTCGCCCTGTCGAACGCCTTCATGACCGGATCTTTGCCCTTCGGCAGCACGTCGGGGCGCCGGGCGTCCCACTCGCGCAGGCGCTGCTTGGCTTCCTCAACTGCCGCCGCCAGCGCGGGCTCCTCCTCGGGCGGGTTGACGAGCGGCGTCAGCTCCGGGTGGGTGCAGAGCCGCTTGAAGAACGCCGTCAGGTCCTGCGGGTCGATCCCGTAGCGCGCCAGCCGATCGATCTCCGCCGGCGCCTCCTCGTTCATCCGGCGCAGATGCTGCTGCCAGGCCTGTTCTCGCAGCTGCCGCTCCTCGCGGTCCTCCAGCCCGGCATTGAAGTCGGGCGGGAGCCCCGCCGCAAGGGGCCGCTCGCGCAGCAGTCGGGAGCAGAAGGAGTGAATGGTTCCGATAAACGCCGACTGCACGCGACCGAGCGCCCGATCGACCCGCGCCCACTCCGTCGACTCGGCCGGCAACCGCTCGCGGGCCGCCTGCAGCTCGTCGAAAAACCGGGTGCTCATCTCCCCCGCCGCCTTCCGCGTAAACGTGATGGCCGTCAGGTCCGCGGCGGGCACGCCCTGCCGCACCAGCGCCACCATCCGCGCCACCAGGGCGGTCGTCTTGCCGGACCCGGCCGCCGCAGTCACCACAACATTCGTGTCCGGATCAAACCGATCCAGGGAGGGAAGTTCAGTTTCGTCCCAGGGCCCGATCCGCTGCCGGACCGGCTCATCGTCGTAGGTCGAGGGGGGAGACTTCATGGGAGTGCAATCACAACGGAAAAGAGGAGCACTGAAAAGCGGGCAGGAGACGGAGAACCGAACCTCTCAGAACGACGGCGGCGTGGGGCGATCCTCCGGGTACTCCTTCTCCTTCAGTTCCGCCTTCCGCGCTCGCAGGTCGCCCACGATGCGGTCATATCCGCCCCACGCCCAGGCATTGACCTCCGTCAGCCGGGGCGCGACCGGAAAGCTCCCGCTCTCGGCCAGGGCATCCAGGTTCTGGAGAAGCCGGTCCACGTCGGCGCGGTAGCGGTTCGGGTCCGCCGAGATGCGGTTGCCCACCTCCTGCACGTTCGCGAAGAAATACCCCGACGCCTCAACGGGAGTGTCGAGCAGCGATTCGAGGGCGTACGCGTAGAGGGCCCACTGCAGGGTGTTGCCGTCCTGAAGCGGCTCGCTTTCGTCGTACGACGAGGCGCCGCCCGTCTTGTAGTCCCAGGCCGTGAGCGCTCCCGTCTCCCGATGGCGGTCCACCCGATCGATGCGCCCGCGCAGCCGAAGGTCCTGCTCCCCGACCGACAGGCGAGCCGCCTCCTCGACGTCCCCCGACCGGTGGCGGTGCGGGGGAAGACCAAACCCAAGCTCGAACTGATCGGGCACGTACGCGTCCGGGCGGTCGATCTCCGCCCGCAGGAACAGCGACGCGTGCTCGTTCAGTTCGCGCCGAGCGGCTTGTTCAACGACCTCCGACGGCGGCGAAAAGGCATTCGTCTCCTCTTTCAGCACGTTATCGACGATGGTTTCCAGCAGCGAGGCCTCTTCGTGCGTGACCGTCCCGTCACACTGCCGCATAAATCGCTCATAGATTGTGTGGAGGAGCGCTCCTTTCCGCCTGTGGTTCAGCCACGGTTCCTCGTCGAGGGCCGGTTCGTCGAGGGGGCGAACGCCGAGGACGTAGGACAGGAAGTAGACGTACGGTGCCTCCGCGAGCGTTTCGAGCCGGGACGCCGAGACCGGGCGGGCGTCGGGGCCAAACAATCCGAGATCGGCGTCGCCGTCGACGGAGAGGAGGCCGTCGTGCGCGGTGTACCGGTCCGACTGCCGCGCCTGCCGCGCCGCCTCGCCCGCCCACACCCAGGGATACGTCTTTCCCACCCGCTCGCGGGCCGTCGACGCAGAATCGCTGTCGATGCCCTCGTCCAGCCCCGCCCGGTACGCCTGCAGCCACTGGTCGCCGTCGGAGAGAGGAATTGCGTCCATGCCGGGAACGAGTCCCACCACCGGCGCCCCGTCGTCCCCGTCGGTGCTACCGGACGGCCCCTCCGCCTCCGACGAATGGGCTCGTTCCTTCTGCAGAAACAGCGACGACGGATCGCGCTCCTCCCCGGCCTCCACGTCGAAAATGCGCGTGTAAAAGCACGTCCGCCCTCGATGGCGCCGCAGGGCCCGCGTCGCCCGCCACAGGGCCTCGTCGGCCGGCGTGCCCCCGCCCGAATCGAGGGCGCCGTCTGTGTCCAGAGAGGCCAAGAGCGCCCGCCGGTCCGTCTCCTGCAGCATCCCCGTCTCCGCCCGCGGCGCAGCGAACGTAGTGCTGTCGAGCCCCACGACGTGCAGGTGCGACCGGTCGCTGAAGCCCGCACTTTCGAGGGGAAGCACGTGCACGTGCCCGGGGCGCGGCGACTCGGCCTGCACGTACTGGCCGCTCAGCCACTGCTGAAACAGAGCCGCAAGGGAACGATCCCTTGCCTCACACGAGACGTCGGTGTCCGCGAGGCGCTGGAGGCGCTGGTACAAGACGCCTCGCGCCGCCTCGTCGGGCGTTCGCTCCTCTTCCGGGGTTGTCGGGGCGTCAGTCGGCCCGAATCGCTGAAGAAATTGGAAGCTTCCCTTCGCCATCTTGCGCACCTCGCCGCTGCGCGGAACGAGGTCGGCAAGGGCCTCGACGTACGCGGTCAACAGTTCGAGCCGGGCGATCTTCGTCTCCTCTCGATCGGTCAGCGCCCCAGTCGCCCGGTCCTCCGTTCGGTTTTCGATGGACCGGATGCCACCCGCCAATCCGCCCAGAAGCCCGTCCCGCCCCGACTCGTAGGACCGCTCGGCCAGCAGCGTGGCCGCCTCGTACGGACGGAGCGACGGGCGCTCGGGAGACGACGCCTCCCCCGTTTTCTCGTCCCGGTTCCGCCGCCAGCGGTCCGTGCGGAGTAGGCCGGTTCTGAGCATCCGGATGAGAATCGCCGGGTCGTACTCGTCCCGAACCCACTCATACAGCCCGCGCAGTGCGCGTCCAGTGCGGGTGTGCTGCGCCGGCAGGCCCGTCCCCATCGTGAGCGGCACGCCCACCCGCTCCGCCTCGTCGGCCAGCAGGGACGCGTAGGGGCGCGACTGGGTGTAGGCAATCGCCGCGTCCCCAAACGATCGATCGTCCCGGAGCAGATCCCGGAAGACCGCCTGCACCTCGCGGCGGGCTCCCACCGCCCGCACAAACCGATCGCCCTCCTCGGACTGCTCCTGCCGCTGGAGCGACGGCGAGGCCTGCGAATCGTCGGGGAGACGAGCGTCTCGAAAGCGGGCCGCGGCCGTTTTCGGCGGGGGCTCCGACCGGGTGTCGACACCGAGGCGCACGAAGTCTTCGGCCCGGTCGTAAAGCGCCCGAAGGAACTGCGCCGCGTGCTCGGACAAGTCCGCCGTCGCCGCCACCGCATAGACCGTGTCCGGAACGGTCGGTGCCTCGCCGGCGCGGACGCGGTCGGCGGCCCATCGGTACAGGTCGGCGTCGTCGTAGAGCCCCTCGTCGTCCAACACTCGGGTGTATCGGTCGTAGCAGGCCGCAATGACCCCGAGCGTCTCCGAGGCCGCCGCCTCCTCGGCACGCGCCTGCACGGACGCCACTTCGACGTCGCCCTCTCGCAGCGTATCGAGGGCCTCGGCCACCGTGTCGGCCAGCAGGTGCCATCCGGGAAGCGCCTCGACCCGCTCGTCCGCCGGGAGCGCCTGTACGATGCGCGCCGCCCGAAACAGCTGGGCCCCCACCGGCGCCTCCCGCCGACCGGACCGCAGCACGTCGAGGCGGGCGAGGTCCTCCGCGTAATGCCGCGGAATGAGCGTCCGAAGGTCCCGCCATCCTCGGCGCCGCCGGGCCAGCGCCGCCTCGACGGCCTGCCCGAGCTGCTCCCGCGGAACGAAAACCACAAGGGGCGCCCGTGGATGCTCGTTTCGAAGCGCGTCGAGCTGATCGACGATTCTGCTGGCCGACATGCGGTTGACAATCGAATGGGAAAAATCTGAACGGTCCCGTCCCGCCCGAGGCAACGTCCCCCCTCAAGACGGCACGTCCTCCGTGGCAATCGGCGCCGCGAGGCAGGCATCCGGAATGCCGAACGCGTTGACCAACCCCTCGGCGGCCGGGCGCAACTCGTCACAGAGGTCATTCACTTCCCCGCGGATGGCCTTCGCCTTGCTGGACTCAACGTAGCCCGCCTCCAGGAACCAGCCCAGGTCGTTCTCGATGCGGGAGAGCGCAAAGAGCTCCCGGAGCCGAGAAAGCGTCACCCAGAGGGCCTCGTCGGCTACGTCCTCAACGGCGACGGCAAATCGATCGAGAATGACCCGTTCGGCCTCCGCGTGGGCCAGCTGCACGAGGTGGTCCTGCACGTCGACAAAGGCGTCAAACGGCTCCATGTCCTCCTCTTTGATGCGGCGCTGAAGCCGTTGCCCCGCCGAGAGGAGCATCCGGTCGGCGCGGTACTCGAAAGCGGCGCGCTGAAAGTCGAGGCTTCGCAGGTGGCCGGAATCGGTCTTGCGCGTGATGACGGGGTTCAGCTCCGAAAGTCGAGTAGAGACCTCGTCTACCATGAAGCGCACCATGCCCAGCAGGTTCATGTCGCGGAACTCGCGGCGGAAGTCGGAGAGCAGGCCCTTCGCCACCTGGAGCATGAGGACCGTGTTGTCCCCTTCAAAGGTGGTAAAGACGTCGGTGTCGGCCTTGAGGGCGGCGATGCGGTTGTCGGCGCGGTAGCCCTGTCCGCCGCAGGCCTCGCGGGCCTCCTGCAGTGTGTCGGTGGTGTGCCAGGTGGCGTAGGCCTTCAGGGCATTGGCCTCCGCCTCCACCTTCTCCAGGGACTCCTCCGGCCCCTTCGCCGCGTAGCGCTGCGTGAGGTCCTTGAGGGCAAAGTCCAGCGCGTACGTGGTGGCCACGCGGGGCAGCAGGCGGCGCTTGTGGGTGCGATAGTCCAGGAGCGGCACCTCCGGCTCATCCTTCGGCCCAAACTGCCGCCGCCGGTTGCCGTAGCGCACGGCGATGGTGAGCCCGGACTTAGACGCGCTCAGCCCCGACCGCGCCACGCTGATGCGGCCGCCCACGAGTGTGCTCAGCATCGTAAAGAAGCGCTTGCCGGGGCTCGGAATGTCGCTGTCGTACGTGCCGTCCGGGGCCACCGTGGCGAAGCGATCGAGCAGGTTTTCGCGGGGAATGCGCACCTTGTCGAACCAGAGGCGCCCGTTGTCGACGCCGTTGAGGCCCATCTTCTCCCCGCAGTCGTCGATCCGGACGCGCGGCATCGGCGAGCCGT
>CAZSBW010000079.1:0-7853 GCA_964604815.1 uncultured Salinivenus sp.
ACGACCGGTACCTACGAGGCGGCCCTGACGAACACGACCGCCGAGCAGATTACGGTCAGCGTTACTGCCAATGGCACGGATCTAGGCGACGCGCCGACGGTGACCTTCGAGGCGGGGGATGCGACGACCGTGGCGGTGGCAACTGAGCCGTCAACAACAGTGGCGGGCCAGTCGGTTGCGGGGCCGCCGGCAGCGACGGTGACCGACGCGAATGGCAATCCGGTCTCGGGCGTGGACGTGACGGTGGTGGAGAGCGGCGGCTACGCGTTTGACGGGGGCACCACGACGGTCACGACGGACGGAAGCGGCCGGGCGACCTTCGACGATCTGGTGATCGAGACCGCCAATACAGGCTATCGGCTGGCGTTTGAAATCGACAACGCAGAGTCGGGAGTGGCGAACGGGGACACCGCCCAGTCGACGACGTTTGCGGTGACGGCCGCGCCGGCTACGGCGCTGGCCTTTGGACAGCAGCCGACGGAGACGGAGGCCCAGCAAGCCGTCGATCCGCCGGTGACGGTGCGGATCGAGGATGCTCATGGCAACCTCGCGGCGAGCGCGACAAACGATGTGAGCATCGCGTTGGGCACGGACCCGACCGGCGGATCGGCGACCCTGAGCGGTTCGCTCACGCAGAGCGCCTCCAGCGGCATCGCGACGTTCGATGACGTGAGCGTCGACGAGGCCGCGAGCGGGTACACGCTGTCGGCCTCCGCCGGGGGCCTGTCGGGAGCCGAAAGCGACCCGTTCGCCGTCATTGACACGACGGGACCGTCGACGGCGCCGGTGCTAACGGCGACGGCGGCAGCGGGCGGAGACGTTGACGTCAGCTGGAGCGACGTGAACGACGGGACCGCTACCTACTCACTGCGGCGGAGCACCACCTCGGGCAGTGGGTACAGCGAAATTACGACGGTCGCCGACAACAATACCAGCTACAGTTACACCGACAGCAATGCAACGGAGGGAACGACCTACTACTACGTCGTCCTCCCAATCGACGGGGCGGGCAACGAGGGCGCCCGGTCGAACGAGGACGCGGCCACGCCCGACGCCACCGCTCCGACCGTGGCGATTAGCGACCCGGCCGACGGAGCGGTGGTGACGGCGCAGGACACCATTCGCGGAGACGCCGCGGAGGGAGGGGGGCAAATCGACGCGGTGGCCCTGACGATCCAGCGACGCAGCGACAATCACTACTGGACTGGAAGCAGCTGGACCGCAGGATCCACCTCAGTTGCGGCCGCTCCGTCGGACGGCGCTTTTGACTCGGGAGATGAGGACTGGACCTACGACGCGAGCGGCATCACCGGTGAGGACACCTACGCGGTGCAGGCGACGGCGACCGACACGGTCGGAAACGCGGGATCTTCCTCCACGGTCCACTACACGGTCGACGACTCAGCCCCACGGGCCGTGACCGTGGAGGCCCCGACCGACTCGACGTTCCGGCGGTCCAGCGCGCCGAACGACACGGTTACCGTTGCCTACAGCTACACGGACGCGCACCCCGACTCCGCTACCGTCACGTTCGTCGCGGGCACCGACAGCGCCAGCTACGGTGTCGACGACAGTGGCTACGAGGGAAGCGGGAGCGTTCGGACGGTCACGATGGATCTCTCGGCCTCGCCGGACGCCGGGAGCGGGCTGCCAGAGGGCACCTACGCCGTGCGGGTCGCCGCAACCGACTCGGTCGGAAACGACGCGCGCGACACCGCCGCCGACCGGCTGACCGTCGACGACACGCCGCCCCCGATCCAGGCCGCTACGATCGTCGAGGAGAGACTGCAGCTCGATTACGCCGAAATTCTGGACGACCAGTCGGTCCCCGCCACCGGCGCCTTCACGGTTCGGGTCAACGGCTCGCCGGTGGGGCTCTCGTCCACGGCCGTCAGCGCCGACACGGTCCGCGTGAGGCTGGCCTCGGCGGTGAACGCGGGCGACGATGTCGAGATCGCCTACACCGCCGGAGCGAGCCCGATCCAGGACCGCGCCGAGAATGAAGCCGGGGGCGTCACCGGCAAACCGGTTGAGAACCGGACGCCCGACACCCGCGCCCCGGCAGACCTCACCCTCGACCGGCCGACCACCGAACAGTTCCGAGCTGCCACAGCGAAAAACAACGGCGACACGACCCTCGCGGTCACCTACAGCTACGAAGAACCCAACCCGGACTCGGCGACGATTACCCTGGTGCATCCGAACGGTGACTCGGCGTCCTACTCCCTCGACAACAGCAGCTACCCGGGCGACAACAGCCCGCGCACCGACACGCTGGACCTGACCGGTCCCCACGCCACGTCGGGGAGCGGGCTGGTGCGAGGCCAGACCTACGACATTGCCGTGACCGCGACCGACGCCGGGGACCGGCGCTCTCGCGACGCCGGGACCGACCTCGTCACCATCGAAAACGTGGCCCCGGACCCGGCGATCATCGACACGGTAAACACGGTTTCGTTCAACGGCACGCCGCAGGCTTTCCTCGACACCGAAGAGCAGCGCGCCAAGGCCCTGGACGAGAAGCTGGAGAAGATGACCGTTGAGATGTGGCTCCTCACCGACTCGCTGCGCGCGTCCTACACCCTGGCCAACTTCAGGGATCCGGCGAGCGGGGAGTCGGCCCTCCGGGTCTATGGGGAGAAAAACACCGTACGGATGGCCCTCTACACGAGCGACGCGGACACGGTGACCCTGGAGGCGTCCAGCTTCTTCCAGACGGGAGGAAGCGACATTGCGATCGGTGGGGACGAGGACGCGACGTACGCGTGGACCCATCTGGCGATGACGGTCGACACCAGCAAGGGACGGGCCGTGCTCTACCGGAACGGGGCGGTTGTGGGCGACGCCCGCTTCACAGGCACCCTCAGCGCAGGCCCGGCCCGGATGACCGTGGGGGAGGGCTACGACGGGGAGATCCACGAAATTCGGGTCTGGAACGAGCGGCGGTCGCAGCGGCAGATCCAGTCGCTGCTCACCCAGACTCTCGACCCCGGTCGGCAGGAGGGGCTGGTTTCCTACCACCTGTTCAACAACGAGGACGGAAACTCGTCAGTCAGCCAGGACGCCACCACCCGTGACAACGACCTCTACCTCACCGACGAGGTCAAGCGCAACTTCATCGTTCGCGGGTCGCCCGACGTCGAATTGCAAGAGGATAGGAGCTTTATCGTCAGCTTCGACGACCGGAACAAGCGAGGAGGCAGGCTGGATGCGGTGATCGAGAAGCTGCCCAGCCACGGCCGTCTGTACCAGATGAAAGACGATGAGAACGCGATTGGAGCGAAGATCACCTCGACGCCGACGACGGTGTCCGACAGCCTGAACCGTGCCTTCTACAAGCCGGACCCGAACTACAACGGCCCCGACTCGCTCGGCTACGTGCTCGAAGACCGGCACGGGAACGAGGCGGCGGCGAAGCGACAGATTACCGTGTTCCCGGTCAACGACGCCCCGCGCCTCCGCCTTGCCGACCGGGACAGCGTGACCTTCGACCAGCGCGACACACTTCGGGTGGGACTGGGCCGGTTTACCGACGACGTCGACAACACCGAAGGCGAGATGACGTGGTCGGCTCGCGTGCTCGGCACCGGTACCTCGTCGAACGGTCGAGACGCCCGTGTGAAGAGGAGAGGGCACCTGTCCGACGCCACTGCTGCACGGGGATCGGCACCCAGCCGCGTTGAATCCGTCGTCCAGACCAGTCGGTCGAGCGGCCGAAGAGACAGCCTGTCGGTGCGCGTGGACAACCGGGCCGGTGAGCTGGTCCTCACCACGACTGACCTCTTTGCGGGCTCAGACATTCCCGTAGAGGTTACCGCCCGCGACCCCGGCGACAAGAGCGACCGCGACACGATGCAGGTCACAGTCGAGACGGTGAACGCCCCACCGAGCGTATTCGCCCAACTGGCTCCGGCCGAGAACGACACCCTCACGCTCTCGAAGAAGGAGCCCACGGTCACCTTCCGGTGGGAGGCCACCGACGACCTGGAAGGTGATGACATCACCTACATCCTTCGTCTCCAGCGAGATGGAGGACGGGGGCGCCTCTACCGGGGTGTCGTGGACACAACACTCACGCTGAACCAGAAAGCGGAAGGCATCGAGCTGAACGAGGAGTACAACTGGAAGGTGTGGGCCACCGACGGGGTCGACACCACCGCGAGTAAGAGCGCGAAGGAGGTCTACCTGGCGAAGCAGATTCCAGGCGAGTACCGCATTAGCGGAAACTATCCGAATCCGGTGTCCGGGCCCACGTCCATCGACTACGAGGTCCCCGTCGAGTCAGAGGTATCGATTGGACTGTACGACCTGCTTGGGCGCAAGGTGGCGACCCTGGAGAATGAGACCGTGCGACCGGGGATCCACACCCTTCGCCTCAATGCCAACCGGCGCGGCCTGGCGACGGGCACGTACTTCTACCGCATCGAGGCCGAGAGCCTCAGCAACGACCAACGGTTCGTCAAGCTCAAACGCATGGTCGTCGTCAAGTAGGTTCCGCCTTTGGATGTCCAGATTCCTACCGATCAACGTCCCTGTCATGAATCGATCCTCTATAGCCGTTTTCGGTTTGATTCTCGCGTTCGTCGTGCCAACCCTGTCGGCGTCGGCTCAGCCCTGGCGGGCCGGGGGCACGCTGTACGGAAAGGTCGGCGGGGGCATCTCCGAGTACACCGGCGACTACAGCCCGTCGGGCGTGCCGTATCGCCTGGGCCACTTCGGAGAGGGGGGATTTCCGTACGTCTTGCGTGGAGAAGTCGGGTATCAGGTGATTCCGGAGCTGGCCATTGCGGCGGGAGCGGAGATGGGCAACTATCCATTTGCCGACCGGTCGGCGCAGCTCGACGATGCGCGGCGCTCGGCCCTGCAGCTCTTGGTCCGCTACACACACCGGCCCCAGGCGTGGCGGGCCGCCCCGTACGTCGACGTCGGCCGGGTCCTCACGTTTGGGGGCGTGCGGGGCGGTCACGGCGTGAGCATCGGGATCGGCGTCGATTACGCCCTCACCCGTCGCCTGGCGCTGAACGTGGAGGCGCGCGGCAACACGCTCTGGCCCGACAACGCGATGGACGGCCGGGGCATTGGCGTCGAGGGGGTCGACCAGTTGAGCCAGCTTCTCGGGGTCGGGATCAAGTACAACCTGCGGGCGGCCCCGGTGCCCCCGCGCTTCGTCACGATTGCCGGCTCGACGCGGGTCGAGGTGGGGAAGACGGTCACCTACACGGCAAGTGCCGATGAGGAGGCCACCCGGCCGCTTCAGCGGACCTGGACCATTGGGGAGAGCCCGGCGGGCCGGTCGCAGACGGTGCGCCACACGTTTGCCGAGCCGGGCACCTACACCGTGGCCATTGCTGTCGAGAACGAGGCGGGGACGGCGCGCGATTCGCTGCCGGTGACGGTCGTGCCGCCGCCGACGCCCCCTGCCATTGCGGAGATCGGCGCCACGCCGCGTCCGGCCAAGACGGGGCAGAGGGTTCAGTTTACGGGCCGGGCCGACGGCGACGACCCGCTGGCGTACGAGTGGCAGTTTGGAGACGGAGCCTCTGCGACGGGTCCCTCGCCGGCCCACGCCTACGAGGAGGCGGGGACGTACACCGTGGGGCTCACCGCAAAAAACGAGGCGGGCCGGGATACCCGGCGCCTGACGCTTTCGGTACAGCCGCGCCGCGCCCCACTGAGCGGCACGGTGACCCACGCCGAGACGGGCAATCCACTGCTCAACACGCGCGTTCGGGCCGTGCCGGTCCCCGACACCCTGGAGACTGTCCCGGCTGAGGTGGATACCAGCGCGATTCGAGCCCGCGCCGACTCGATGGGCGTTTCGGTGAAGTCGAGCGCGGGAGGGGCGTTCGCGCTCACGGGCGTGCCGGTGGGGTCGATCCTGCTCTGGGGCACGAAGGCCGGGTTCGAGCCGACCCTGAAGCCAGTCGACCACGCGGGGGGGGACACCACGGAAGTCACTCTCTCGCTTGTGCCGGGCAAGGAGACGGCCGCCTCCATCGAGCGGGACCTTGCGCGAACGGGGCGGCGGGTGCTGGAAAATGTGCACTTTGCCTTCGACTCGGCAGCCATCGAGGAGGGAGAGGACGGCGCGGCCACGCTTCGAGCGGTACTGGAGGTCGTCCAGGATCGAATGGCCGGGAAGGACTTTCTCATCGAGGGGCACACCGACTCGAAGGGAGCGGAGGCCTACAACAAAGGGTTGTCGAAGCGACGCGCTCGGTCGGTCGTGGAGTGGCTCGTCAACAACGGCGTCGACCCCAGCCGGCTGACGGCCCGCGGGCAGGGGGAGACCGAGCCGATCGCGAGCAACGAGACGAAAGAAGGCCGGCGCGAGAATCGGCGCACCGAGATCATTATGGTGGAGTGAGGCGAACGGGAGCGAACCGATTGACGCTGCCCCCACCTCACTCGGAATGACTCTTTCCCAAGAAGACGAGAGGGACCTGCCGGTGGAGGCCGATGTGTCCGTGTAGGGCGTCCCGCAGGGCGATCGCATCTTACGTTTGGCTGTCTAACACCGCTCATTGTAAGCGGAAACTGGTTTTTTTCCGCTCTGCCTCTCCTCCCCCATTCTCCCGTTCATTCCCGGCAAAATCGGAGAATCGAGGGCAAATGAGCTTTCGACTTCCAAATAGCGCGCCAACATGCGATTGCCCTAGGGTCGTCCCGGCGCACTGCCCAAGAAGCTGGCTACCCTCGCTCAGATGCTCGATTCCCAGGAGACGGAAGAGCGCGTCCAGCCCCTTCATCAGACACAAGCACGTCCGCTCCGTGCAGGAGAGCTTCTCGAACGACGAGGAGGACGTCGAGTAGTCGCCTTCATTTCCGACCCCCTACAACGGCCCGTTCTCCGAATTTTCGGGGAGCGGGCCGTTTTTCGTTCGGGTTACTCCGGACGATACGGATTTGTCGAGAGCGAGCCTGCCTCCACACCGCGCACGTAAGCGTCGTCGAGGGGACGCTCGTCAAAATCGTACGTTGCCCCCTGCGGCAACCGCACGATGTTGACGTCGGAAAAGGTGAGCGGCGTGCCCGATTCAATCGTCTGCGCCGGATGGTCAGCATGGACGAGGTAGGCGGCTTCCCCGTACACGGTCCCGGTCCGATTCGGCCCGACGACGACGGCTGTGCCCTCATTTACGCCCAGTCCGTAGAACGTCTCGGTGTCCCGTTCCGCGATCTGCCGGGCGACAAATGACATGAGGCGTCCCATGCGGTCGCGCTCGGCAAAGTGGCTGTCGGTGATGATGCGATCAAGGGCCGGCCACGCAAAGATGGAGTCGCTGAAGCTGATGCGCCGGTGGTAGGGGTCGGACAGGGCTTCGTCGGAGCGGACGCTCCCCGCACAGCCGTCGTAGACGACATCACCCTGGAGGGCGAGCCCGGCACTTCCGCCCCCCACGCCTCCCCCGCGCTCGACCACGTCCGTGACTGCCGTGAGCACTGCCGAGCCCTCCCACTCGACGTAGTTGCACTGATTGCCCCCGGCGAAATACACGATTTCGGCCCGCCGCACCGTATCGGCCACACGTGTCACGTCGGCGCCGCGCGGATTCGGAATCGTTACGGTCGTGCAGGAATGCAGGGCGGACAGGTCGACGAGGCCGTCGCATTCCGGTGTCGCGCTGTTCCCGCTCGGAGCCGACGCCGCTAGGACGACGAGGTCGAGGGGGGCATCGGTCACGTGGCGGGCTTGAGCCTGGACGGCGGTGTCGAGGGGCTGTCCGTCGCCCTGTAGCAGCAGGGACGGGCCCGTGAGTTGCGGCTGCGCATCGGTGTCCGCCCCGAGACGCACGACCGACACGTCAAAGGGAAGCGCCGAGGGGGACTCGTTTCCCGTCTCGTCCATCGAA
>CAZSBW010000079.1:7953-9124 GCA_964604815.1 uncultured Salinivenus sp.
CGACACGTCAAAGGGAAGCGCCGAGGGGGACTCGTTTCCCGTCTCGTCCATCGAATCGCTGGAACAGCCGAGGGCCAGAGCCAGCATCCCAGCAGCGAGGAGGCATCGGGCGAGCAAGACGGGTGCAGTGAACGTCGGGGACAGAAGTGCCGTACAGACTTCAGATGAACGGTGTGCCGAGCGCTCCCCGAACGCCGTCTCGCTCCGCTTCGGTCCCGCATCGTGTCCTCTCATTTGTTTTGCCCTTGCCTATGATCCAGCGCGACGTGCTCATGCGACAGATCCGCCAGCTCGGCCAGGCCCTGGCGGAGATCGTCACGGCCGGCCAGACGGGCCGGCCCCAGGCCGTGCTCGACCAGATCGACGAGGCCCTCCAGGTTCACCTCGACGGCACGGCGGCCGACCTCCGGACGCTGCCCCCCGAAACGCTCCTCGCCATGTGTGACGATGACGGCCGGTTCGACCCCGAGGCTGCCCAGACGCTTGCCCGCCTCCTGAACGTGCAGGGCGACGCTCACCGCGAGCGCGACGAGCGTGAGGAGGCCGGGGCCTGCTTTGGACGCTCTCTTCTCCTCTATCGCCGCCTGCTCCAGGAACCGGACGCCCCGGTGTCGTGGAAGGTCGGCACCACCGTCGCAGCCCTCTCGGAGCGTGTCGACACCCTGCCGGTGGATGACGCTACGGAGGAGGCGCTGGCGGCCCTGCGGAACGGCACGGATTAGCCCACGACCTCTGTCTGCTCGTCGCTCGGCTCCCGAAATTGGTAGGAAGCCAGGCGCCGGTAGAGTCCTCCTTCCCGCATCAGTTCGTCGTGGGTGCCGCGCTGCACGATGCGGCCGTCGTCGAGCACAAAGAGGCAGTCGGCCGTCTCCACCGTCGACAGCCGGTGGGCAATGATGAAGGTCGTCCGCCCGTCCATGAGCCGCTCCAGGGCCTCCTGCACGAGGGCCTCCGACTCGGAGTCGAGCGAGGAGGTGGCCTCGTCGAGCAGCAGGAGCCGGGCGTCGCGCAGGAGGGCCCGGGCGATGGCCACGCGCTGACGCTGGCCGCCACTCAACTTTACGCCCCGTTCCCCAACGGTCGTGGCGTAGCCGTCGGGCAGGTCATCGATGAAGCCGTGGGCGTTGGCCGCCCGGGCCGCCTCCCGCACCGCCTCGTCGGCGGCGTCGAG
>CAZSBW010000079.1:9134-9663 GCA_964604815.1 uncultured Salinivenus sp.
GGCGATGGCCACGCGCTGGCGCTGGCCCCCGCTCAGCTTCACGCCCCGCTCGCCGACCTCGGTCGCGTAGCCGTCGGGCAGGTCGTCGATGAAGCCGTGGGCGTTGGCCGCCCGGGCCGCCTCCGCCACCGCCTCATCCGAGGCCTCGAGCCGCCCGTAGCGGATGTTGTCGCCGATCGTCGTATTGAACAGCTGCACCTCCTGCGACACCAATGCGATTTGCTCGCGGAGCGACCGCCGCGTGACCGAAGACAGGTCGTGGCCGTCCACCCGCACGCGCCCCGACTGGGGAGCGTAGAAGCGGGGGAGGAGGCTCATGAGCGTCGACTTGCCCGCGCCGCTGGGCCCCACGAAGGCCACCGTCTGGCCCGCAGGCACGTCGAACGAGAGGTCGTGCAGCACCGGATTGCCTTCGTCGTAGGCAAAGGTCACGTTCTCCAGGCGGACGTGTCCCTCGATCGGGGGCAGGTCGATGGCGTCGGGGGCGTCGCGGAGCGCCGGCTCGGTGTCGAGCAGATCGAACAGGCGC